>CALLAG010000384.1 GCA_938002705.1 uncultured Saprospiraceae bacterium
AAACCGAGGGAGGTTATCTACTAATGAATGATGAAAGTAGAGTACCCGTAAGTGTAAGAAAAAAAGCAGCTGTCATCGATACACTCACTAATAGAAAGTAGATAGAATAGGATGGATAATAAATAAGAAAAGGACCGTAACTCTCTCGAGGTACGGCCCTTAGTTTGATTTCAATTGTTATATACTATCTTATCTTCATTATCTTTTCGTATTTAACATCTCCCGATTTGTATTGGATTAAGATCAGATGTAATCCCGGAGTAAGATTTTCCATGGACACTTTATTGATGGGATTGACAGAGTTGATTGCTGCTGCTAATTTGCCGTCTAAGGTCATGACACTTACTTGACTTATACTTTCATAGTCGCCTAATTCTATTGTAAGAATATCACTAACTGGATTAGGGAAGATGGTATAGTCTTTAGAGAGTTTATTTCTAGAAATATTTTCCGTAGAAATGGCTTCCATATTTCCAGAATTTATATTTCGAGAGTTAATATTAGCGTCATACTCGATAGTAATATCAAAGCTACAACACATTGACATACCACAACCATCCTCTATAGTATATGCAATACTATAAGTACCTGGATATAAAGCTTCTCCTAATCTTGGACCACCTACTTGTTTCACATATTCACATGGTATTTCGAGGACGAAGCAAAGTTTTCTATTATCTATATCATTCCATAATCCTGATGATAACATCTCCACGTAATGTTGATCGTTATTGTGATTATTAGGTTGGTTAGAGAACCAATTTTGGTACGATAGTGATTCGCCACTTTCCCATCGGAAATCACCTTCTTTTTTTACATCGGTAAGACCTATAAATACAGATTGTGACATAAAATTATTAGCTATAAAATCATTTTCTTCTTTGCTTCCTATGGAAGCAATATACCCTCCAAGCCTTTCTGAGACTGACTGAGCTTGCATATATTCATATGTAGTTGTGGATATGTAATAGTCAGATCCATTTAGTGACCCTATAAAAGCGAATCCTCCAAGCTGTCTTGCTGGTGGACACTCATTACATGACCCACTGTATGTAGGTGGTGTCCAGTCTACTCGGATAGGGTTAATGTCATCAGTAATGATATTGATGTCTTCAGGACAGTCAGGATGTGTATTATTATTAAGTACATTAACTAAGAAGCTACACTCGCTTACATTACCGCATGCATCCGCCGCTGTATAAGTAACTAAGGTATTGCCTTGCTCAAAATCAGAAAAGCCAGGTCTGTAGTCAGAACTTAAAGTGGTTATAGTGCAGTTATCCTGAGCAATCGGTTCCTCCCATTGTACAATATCACAGTTAGAATCTATTGTTATATTTTCTGGACAATTAGAAATAACGGGGGCTGTATTATCTCCTACAGTAATAGTCTGAATACATGTAATGTTACATTCTTCATATCCAGCGAATACACCATTCCATATTCTATTTATAATATTAACATTCTCGCATAAATTACTTTCTTGATCTATAAATGATGTACTCAAAAGCAAGCAAGAATTATCAGAAGAAATTGGAGTACCTAAGCTACCTGCATCAATATCCGCTGATAAGTCTACACAAGCGTTAGGTGGACAGATTAATTGGCAAGTTGGGAGCACGGTGATGCTTTGTCTGCACTGACTTATATCATTTGATGCATTGATGCTATTGTAGCTTACTGCAGTCCATAACCTTGTTATCTCTGAGAAGCAAGTTGTGCCTGTAATATTGTCTGTGTATGTAACTGAAGGTGTACCACAATAGCTGTAAGCTACTGATGCAGATGGTAATATATTGTTAGATTCATCTAGCGACCCATCTGTTACTGTAATGTCAGGAGGGCATATAATAGTTGGGGCACAAGCTCCGCTTCCCGTCAGGGGCTTCAGAATATTTAGATTATTGATAGAAGTAGATGCAGATAATTGAGTGCATAATAGGCATAGCAATGCCATACAACTTAAATGGAATTTATTCATGATTTCGTGTTCAGATTTAAACTAAAGAATAACGTACAATAGGTATACGTTGTAAATTTTCTATTAGTTCAAAGTTATATGTTTTTAACATATTTGACATCCCCCATTAAGGTGAAATTTAAAGAGGTGGTTGTTCTCTAATATAAAAAGACCATACTTTAACTAAAGTATGGTCTTTTTATATTTGATAATTAATTAATGTTAATGCAGAATTTATATCTTCATTATCTCCTGTTTTCGCCAATGGGACACCCTAAAAATTTTTTAATATAATTTGATATAATTCGGCCTGTTCATTATCCATGTTTAGTAGTATTGATTTGGATTGTTTCGATTCTGGTAGGGTGTAGTTTATCTGATACATATTGTGAGTTAATTCAGCAGATCTTTCGATTGAAAGGAATGATTTCTCCTTATATAGAACCCTTTCCAATTCTTTATATATGGTGTATGCTACAAATGATATACAGATATGTGCTTCTATCCTGTGTCTTAGTCGATGATAGATAGGGCGAATTCTCAAATCTGTTTTTGACATTCGGAACGCTTTTTCGATATGCCATAAGTTGCTGTAATGACCAACTATTTGCTTCTTAGGTAATTTGGTATTGGTTATATATCCTTTTAACCCATCCCATTTTTTATCTTCCTTTACTTTTTTATCATCCAACTTGACCGTTATTTCACCGTCCATTTTCAAATATTTATTGTAGCCGCGATTGTTGACATTGGCCTTTGTTAGCTTTCCTGTTTTTATGCGTTTTTCTAAGCGCTGGAGCCCTCTTGTTCTGTTATGCTCATCCTTTGCTGCCCGCTTGCTCGAGTAGTTTAGAATTAACCGACGGCCGTTCTGTTTATCAATGCTTTTGAGTTGTCCATTTTTAAGATTCTTTTCAAATATTTTCTTTTTAATCTGCTCGCCTTCGTTTTTAATTCTTGCTCCAAGTATGTACTTATACCCCGCCAATTCCAAGGCATTAACATTATCTCTTGATAATAATCCTGCGTCAGCTACCACGATTGGTTTGTCCAAATCGAACTTCTTACTCATCTTTTCTAAAACTGGAATTAATGTATGCCCCTCGTAGATATTGCCTTCGAAAATATCATAGCCAATGGCATAGCCACCTAAGCCTACTAATAATCCTAAAAATATTTGTGGATTACTATGCTTTCCATCCTTTGAAAAACCTGTCTTACGGAGTTCGTCTTCTGTGCTGGCTTCAAAATATATAGTAGTCATGTCATAAAAGACAACATTGACTTTGCCGCTCAGCACCTTGTTAGTATGCTTAAAGCTTATTTGTTCTACTTGCAGCTTTAGATCATCATTGAGCTTATCCAAAAAACGATATACGCTACTGATACTAATTTTAACCCCTTGGTATCTATTGAGATAGTCCACAGTCTTCAACTTACTCAAAGGAAAAGCTAATCTCGATATTACCAGATGACGAAATAAGGACTCTTCAAGTTGACCATAACCGATGTGATCATAAATTTTACCAAATATTAGCTCAGGGCCAACTGTACGTATACTGGAATTATTTATGGATGCAAAAACCGACTCTATGGAGACATCTTTTGCCGAGACGAATAATTCTGATTGTGCACTTATTCGGTATAGTTCTTCCTTTGCAAGTAATACCAGTTTTTGAAGTTCTTGCTCCGTCTTTCCACTACCGATTGTCTTAACTACTTTGTACTTGCCTCGTGATTTAGAGATGATTTGGACTGATTGACTACCAGATTTATTCTTCTTTTTACGGATAAACATGACCAAAAATAGCCTCGGGACACCCATTATCAAAATTATACCCAACAAACACAAGGGATACAGCCTCTAATTTAGAGCAGTGGCGAAAACAGGACAATCTATAATACATTAGGTAAGGAGATGATGAGAATTAACTTAGATGAGAACGAAAGAATAGATGTCTCATCTTTTGATAGTGGCTTGTATATACTAAGTTCTGAT
>CALLAG010000385.1 GCA_938002705.1 uncultured Saprospiraceae bacterium
AATATTACTCGTATAAATAACAAAAATAAGTATTTTAGTTTCGTATATGTTGATATAATCAGTTTCATTATCTACATACCATATATTCAGCAGATAATAACATAAGTCAAATCAGAAATTGATAGCCATATTGGGTATATAAATATTCCGATAACAATAACCTTTCTCTCATTAGCATCACAAAATAAAATCCTGTTAAAATCTACTTATCAATTAGCTATTATTCAATCTCATTTTTCTTAAGCTACAGTTAAACCCGAATTATGCATTAGAATAGAAAAAAGGAGGACTTAAACCATTGATTTGAGAGAATAATCCATTCATCCATTGTCTTCTTTTAGTAGGTAAAGCCTCTGGTCGTCTTCGTAACTTAAGCTTCGGCTTGCAGCCGAAGTATGTTCCTAACTACGTCGGTCAGGAGACCGCCACTTAGGTAAGTGTACGACTACAAGTCGTCACCAACAAAGCGTTAGTTATTATTCTCAAGACAGAGTCTTGATTCCAAGACCAACGCAGAAGGCTCCTCGCTTTTGCCTCTCTTCATTCTACGCTGAACGGGGTTCCTATCTTAATTATCTTCATTATTACTTGAGTAAATCAATTTGCAATCTTGATTCAGCTCTTTAAACACACTTGTTTCTGCATAATTAAATTTATTCTCTATCACATTAAAGAAAGAACAAAAAATCTTACCATCATTTATGATAAACTCAATTTCGTCTTCTCTATTCCCTCTATCCCATTCAATATTGATTGAATCAAACTTTGTCCCAATTTTAATTTGACTAACACCAAAGAAAATAATATCCAAATTAGTATCAGAATCGTCTTCTTTGAATGATCTTAATACAAGTTGACTATGGCTCATGTTATAGTCAAAAAGGATAAACTCTTTATCTAATTTAAATTCCATCTCTTTCTAATTAAAAAGGGCTTGGTACAACTTTGCCCCCATGAATACCTTACAACTTTACAAGTTTCACAATAACATACTGATCACTTTTTTGATCTCGTAATACGAGAGAATAAATGCCTTGATCATATGAGGTCATATCTATTTTATTAGAACCTATATGATCCACTAATAATCCACCTTTAAGATCATAAAGGCTTATATCTAATTCTAATTGCCCTTCCGATATTATATATACATGATCTACCGTCGGATTCGGATAGATCTTAAGACTACTGCCATTGATACTGTAGTTGGAACTAATCAGATCCTGTCCATCACAATTTTCATCTATTCCATTGTTGGGTATTTCTGTAGCGTTAGGATTAATATCAGGATCTGTATCATCACAATCAGTATTATTCTCTACATAGCCCGTAAGCATAGAGCAACTATTTTCTGGAATAGTGTCTGAGCCATAACCATCACCATCTGCATCGATATAATAACTCGTAAGTAAAGAATCTGGGACAATACTCTGATCGATAATATAGCTTCCTGTTACGCCACTACAGAAGAAGTCTTCTCCAGTATTACTATCCTGTAATAAACCAGAGTACTCAACAATATATGCCCCACCTTCCTCTACTAATGTAGTGGTCTTACCACTATCTACTAGAACATTGGTTATCATATCTCTCCATACGTAAGTGGAATCCATTAAGCCTAACGACATTCCATCTTCTCTATATAGCACCACTTCTGCTGAGATTCCTTGAGGATCACATTTTACAATTAATGAGTCTAATATCGCGAGCTTATGAGCATTGATATTTATAAGGCTATCACAATTATTGCCGATAAAGTCTTGAAGCTCGGAAATATTTGAAATCGACAGTTGAAATTCTTGAAAATTTTCAACATCATCAATAACGACTTCTTCACCAATAATATTTATACTATAAGGTAACTGGCATTCATAGAGTTCGAGATCTATATTACCTTCTGTAGGGGACTGTACCAAATTTATTTTTATGAGTTGATCAAATGTGCAACAGTCTATATCTAAGGTCACTGATAGTTCTCCTCCGTTAGTCATAATATTAGCTGCTGTTATTGGATTTCCATCATCCCATTCATACTCTATACCAGAAACTGGATCTATATATGTTGGAGGTATAAAAGTGTTTCCATTGATTACTATATCTGTGTAGCAGAGATCAAACTGACCGAAATCTTGATTTTCAAAATTAGCTATAGTAATCATATGACAAATCGGACCACCCATTAATGTATCACATATAGTCTCTACTTCTTTAAGACAGATCTCATAGGTACCTACTTCTGGAAATGTCATTGCTACAATATTCCAACCCATCATCCCAACCTCATTTGAACCATATATAACATCAGGTCCAGTCCCCTCAGCTATTGCTGCATCCCACATTACATTTTCTGAATTTTGACCAGATATTGTCCAAGAATATCTGCCCATGACATCATCCATATAAAATGGGCTACTACCCCCCTCTGCTCTAAAAAAGACCTCCTGACCTGGACAATACACATTCGGAGCTATCTCCTCGCATCCAGCTCGGAGATCCAACGTAGAACTAACGATGATATCACTAGCATTAGGTATTTCAAAAGCCCAATCTGGGAAATCAAATTCTAACTCTACAGTACAGGTAGCACCACAGCATCCATCAATTATAAAATTATAGACTTCTCCTATGACCAAATTACTGAGTGAGATCGAACCAGTTGAAGAATCAATACAATCTGCACTCCCCCCAATGCATGTACCTCCATTATCTGGACAACCAGACCATACTGCAAGTTGCATTCCTTCCGCTGTACATCCTCCCATATTACCTTCCACACAATCAGAGAAAGTATAGCTGATGTTCATATCAGAACTACCAGCCACGAACCCTACCCAGATAGCGTTATTCATAATACCTCCCCCACATACTAATGCATTAGTTGCTCCCGATGACATAGTGTTATCTACTGTAATATTATATAAAGAATCAATATTACATATGGGAACACCTTCTCCACAAAAATCTGTCTGGGCTAGTAAAGTGTTTGCAGTAAGTATAATTACCAAAAAGAAGAGTACTCTATTCATGATTTAAAAAATTATAATAGAAGTATAGATAGTTGTAATAGTCCAAAATAGCCAAGAGTAAGCATATAATGGTAATCATTTCTATAAATAATAGAATCCTTTACCTTTGATCTGCGTTATAACCATGTCGAGAGATTCTTGATATAAAATAGAAACAATGATTCACTGGAAAAAATTAAGCATTCTTGCTATCGCTTTACTTTGTATATCAGCGACGACGATCAAGAATGATCGACTCTATGAGATCGCTAAGAACATAGACATCTTCGTCAATGTATACAAAACACTAAACTCTCAGTATGTCGATGATCTGGATCCGAGTCATCTCATGCGCATAGGAATAGATGCTATGGTGGGATCACTAGATCCATACACTAACTATATATCAGAAGCTCAAGTAGAGAGCTATAGAATAAGCACCGAAGGCAAATATCAAGGCATAGGCGCCATCGTCAAAAAAATAGATGATTACGTGACTATCGTAGAGCCTTATGCCGGCAGCGCTGTCATCAAAGCAGGATTAGAAGCAGGAGATCAGATCATCTCTATAGAAGGTAAGTCAACTAAAGGCAAATCTCAGGAAGAAGTCACTACTTTCTTCAGAGGTATCCCAGGTACCAATGTCAAGTTAGGCATAAGAAGAGACGGTACGCCAGATTTTGATGTAGATATCGTAAGAGGTCAGGTCAGTATTCCTAATGTGCCTTACTCAGGTTTTGTAGGTGATCAAGTCGGCTACGTGGCACTCACAACATTTACAGCGGATGCAGGTAAGAATATCCGCAAGGCTATAAGAGAACTTAAGAATGAAGATAATAACATCAAGGGCCTCATCCTGGATCTACGTAGTAATGGTGGTGGATTACTTAAGGAAGCCATCAGCGTTTCTAATATATTCGTCCCTCAGAATCAGGAAGTTGTAAGTGTCAAAAGTAAAGTCAGAGATAGAAATCAGAGTTATAAGACATTGGCTCTACCACTTGATCTTGATATTCCTCTTGTCGTATTAATAAATAAAACATCAGCTTCGGCATCAGAGATTGTTTCAGGTGTGATACAAGATATGGACAGAGGCGTCCTCATGGGACAGCGTAGTTATGGCAAAGGCCTTGTGCAGAATACACAAGATGTAGGCTACAACTCAAGAATAAAAGTGACCACTTCTAAATATTATATACCAAGCGGCCGATGCATACAAAGCGTGGAGTACAAGGATGGTGAGCCTGTCGATATCCCTGATGAGAATAGGTCAAAATTCAAAACTAAAGGTGGAAGAATTGTCCTTGATGGAGGAGGTGTAACGCCTGATGTTAAGTTAGAACCTACTAAAGTACCTGAAGTACTACAAGCCCTTAAGGATCAGTATCTTATATTCAAATATGTAGATCAATATGTTGCCAATATAGATACTACGGGTCTAAAAGTAGAAGAAATTGTTTTTACGGATTTTGAAGAATTTAAGGGATTTGTACAGAAACAAGGATTCGAATATGAATCAAAAAATGAAAAACTCCTTACAGAAGTATTAGAAAATCTTAAAGTAGAGGATACTGCAGCAATAGCGACAGATGTTAATGCAGTCACTCAGAAAATACAAGTATCTAAAGCATCTGGACTTGATGCTAATAAGCAAGATATTATAGATGCTATAGAGTTAGAAATTGCCACTCAGCTGCATCTACAAGAGGGTAAAGTGTATCAGAAACTTAAGGATGATAAGGAGATCGTTAAGGCTGTAGAATTGCTATTAGATACCGAGAGATATAGCAGTATTCTAAAGTAGGAGCTTTACATTTGAAGAATTTATGATGGTAGATTCTTATATACTATGTCTGGAGACATCAGGACCTCAGTGTTCTGTAGCATTATCACATAATGGTACATGTATAGCAGAGCAGGTTACTGAAGACGCATGGCATCATAGCCAATATCTAACTACACACATACAGAAATGCCTATCACAAGCTGATGTGAGCATCAAAGACCTCACCGCTATAGCTGTAAGTCACGGACCAGGTTCTTATACAGGTCTCAGAGTAGGTGCATCTACAGCTAAGGGCATCTGTTATGCATTAGATATTCCACTTATAAGTATCGATACATTAAAAATTATCGCTCATCCATGGACATCAGATATAGGTTCCGGTATCAAGATACTATCAACGATAGATGCAAGAAGAGATGAGATATATTACAATATCTATGATAATGCCTTAAGTGAGCTTACGGAGACACAATCTCATGTGCTTAATCCCGAGAGCTTTGAGGAATATGCTAAATCTGGGTTAATAGTCGCTGGAGATGGTGCTGATAAGACCAAAGTTATGCATGACGGAGGGTACTCAGAAGCATTTACATATCACCAATCCTACCCTACAGCAAAGCACATGACCCAACTGGCCTTTGATAAATATAAAGCTGATCTGTTAGAAGATATCGCCTATTATAATCCCTTCTACATGAAGCCCCCCAATATTACTACCAGAAAGAAACCACTCTTTTAGGACCACTCCATAATAGACTATAGTAGCTTAATAATTTTAATGTGATTATAAATCATGTTATTAACAAATGTATAATAGGTTGATTACAAACTTTTTATACATCACATATGTTAGTTAATTGATCCCAGCTTAGAAGCTGAGGTTTCCATATTACAAATATAATGAACCTACAATCTCTTGGTCATCAGCACACTTACAAAGCACATTGGGGATCTGAATAAGTTTTTGGTACAGTTTTGGTAATACTGCTTACTGTATTGAATCAACTTTATTTAAAACTTACCAATGAGAAATAAAAAGAACGAGACTGTTACCCTGAAGAAAGGTAGTGGTGAGATAAGGTTGGACTATGCAGACTTGCGTAAAGCAGTTCTAGTCCTAAGAGCCGTAAATCACAAACTACGCCAGCGAATTATAGATTTGTTGGAGGAAAGTCAGACTATGACAGTCACTGATATCTACATCAAGTTAAGATTAGAACAATCGGTAGCGTCACAACACTTAGCTATATTAAGAAGAGCAGGAGTTGTATTGACTGAAAGACAGGGAAAATTTATCTACTATTCTTTAGATACTGACCGTCTTGACCAAATTTCAAAATTAGTTGAGGACTTAGCGGGATAAGAGACTTTACAAGAATATCTTTTAACAGGGTAATATTTCACATATATATCTTGTACCTCTAAGCCAGTAGCGTAAGCGAACTTCAGCTTAAAAGATGCTAATCTTTATAGATTAGCATCTTTTTACATATATAGACCTATAACCTATAGGCATTAACAAATTACATTTTTTTATAATATTACTTCTTTTCTTCATTTTTATTCTTCATCTTTGACTCAGGGTCTTTACAGAATAAGAATAAACTACACGAACTAATGAAGAAAACTACGGTTAGATTTCAGTTTGATAAACTGCAATATTCCGCTACGTTAGTGAAAGCGCTAGCACATCCGTTACGATTAAAAATCCTTGAATATATAGATAGTCAAGGCATTATTAACGTCAACAAGATATACAGCAGTCTGAATATTGAGCAATCAGTTACATCACAGCACTTAAGCTTACTAAAGCTTGCAGGTGTGGTGAGTTGCACAAAAGATGGCAAGTATATGCACTACAAGATTAACTACGATATCGTAGCTAAAGCCCAAAGAGCTGTCAACAACTTTTTAGGCAAGTAAATCACAAGAAAAAAATATGATTGGTAATCAGAAGGCTACTTAGCCTCTGATTCCTCATTTTTTTTATGTCTATAGGTGAGTTAACTCTTACATATCTGCTATAGACCTTATCTCCAGATTTATTTCAATACAAGTCTACAATAATGGATAAGTCGACGCTTAGCTTATGCATCGTAGATAAAAGCATTTCCAAATGCTCCCTCCTTTTACTAAGAATTATAAAAGCTTAGATAAGCTTCTATACATCTGACACCTCACTTTGAGTTTCTACTGGTATTTCCTCCTCTTTAGTAGCTATGAAGAATGATCTGTAGAATAGCAGTATCAGCACGACGCCTATAGATATAGATGAGTCTGCGACATTGAATACTGGCCTGAAAAATGAAAAGGCATCACCACCCCATATAGGTAACCATTCTGGAAAACGGCTATTAATCATCGGGAAGTGAAACATATCGACAACCTTGCCCTGTAAGAAACCCTCATATCCCCCACCCTCGGGCATAAACTCTGCAATGTTGCGACTGTGAGGAGAAGAATCGGAGAATATCATACCATAGAATGCACTATCTACGATGTTACCTATAGCACCTGCTATAATTAATGCAAAACTGATTTGTAGACCGAAGGCTTCTTTGGATTTTATAATAGACCTAAGGAAATAGATCAAGAAACCCACCATGAATATCCTGAATATACTAAGGATATACTTCCCTATATCTCCACCAAACTTAAGACCGAAAGCCATACCATCATTCTCAATAAAGTATATCCGAGCCCATTCTTGCCCGAACAAATTAAATCCACCATATATAGGATAATTCAATTTGATATAGACTTTAAGGACCTGATCTATAATCAAGACAACAGCTATAAGTAAGACGAGTATGTATGACTTTTTCAAAAAATAATATTAGGATTACAAAATGAATCTTATACCAATTGGGGACCTTAATATCCCATGCTATTATAGTAACATAATCGATGCAGCTTAAATACAATCCTGCGTTATTATAGAATGCATCAAATCTACATCAGTATTAGCACATAAAAGTAAGGTTATATGGACATAAAACTATCCTTTATAATGACTTATAGATAAATGACTTACGACAATCTATCAATCCTAACTGTTACATGCGATTAATTAAGCATCGTATCAGGCATCATAAGAAAGAGCACAGTAGGTATCATATTGTGAAAAGCATGAAAATAGATACTCCAGAAGATATTATTTCTTACCCGAACATATCCCAAAAAAAGCCCAATAAGTGCCTGTGGCAGCACCAATATAGGCGCTACGTACCAATTCTGAACATCAGAAAAATTACCTAAATGAGCCAATGCGAATATCACAACTGTCCCGTAGAAGATTAAGGGAAAAAATCTATGATAAAATTTAGAAATAGCTGCTCGTACTCCATTAGATGATAACAATAAGACAAGAAGAGCAGCAATAAATACGAGCACAATAACCATAGGCCATAAGGCTAATAGATCTTGCCGAAAAGCATATACTAAGCCTCCTCCTAACATAGCAGCTATAACACACAGAATAACTATAGGCTGCCTAAGGTGCCATCTGAATATCAATTCTTCTATAATCGGTGCCATCACCACAGTCAATAATACAAATACCCACTTAGGGTAATTATTCATTAATTCGTCTATCGAGTGTTGCATATTCTCTGCACCTACGAGATACATAAGTGGAGAAGATATAAGGACTATGGAGAAGAAGATAAGTATATACATCAATGTCAAAGTCCCAAATGGCACTGGCTCATATGACTTATAAGCATATCGAGGATTCTTTAGGAATCTGAAGAAATCTCTAATAGCAACATCTATACTCATATCCCAAAGTAGTAAAAAATACTACTATGGATTGTAACTACAAGACACAATGATTTAAAGCAGACATAGATTCTAAGATTTGCACATCATTTTAACCCCTGATTTTAAATCACTTCAATATAAAATAACGAACTTTACACGATGGAGAATACTGACTTATCATTTAGCTATCTTGACGATCTCAACGACATACAGAGACAAGCAGTAACGACCATAGATGGCCCAGTAATGGTCATCGCCGGCCCAGGTTCTGGTAAGACAAGAGTATTGACTTTCAGAATCGCTCACCTTATCAAAAGTGGTGTAGCCCCATGGCAGATTCTTGCTCTGACATTTACTAATAAGGCGGCCAAAGAAATGAAAGCCCGTATAGAAGGTGTCGTAGGACAATCCGCTTACAAAGTATGGGCAGGAACATTTCACTCCATATTCTCAAGAATATTAAGAGTAGAAGCCCATAGGATTGGCTACCCTAATGACTTTACAATATATGATACCGATGATAGTAAAAGTGTCATCAGAGAAATAATAAAATCTCTCAGCCTCAATCCTAAAGAATATAATGTAGGTGCTGTAAGAAGCAGAATCTCAAGTGCCAAAAGTAACCTCATCACACCCAAGAACTATGGTACTAATGAAGAGCTACTCTTAGCAGATCAGATGAACAGAAGGCCTATGACTCATAAGATCTATGAGAAGTACGCCGCTAAATGCTTACGTGCTGGTGCTATGGATTTTGATGATCTACTGTTACAGACTTTCAAGTTACTATACACTAACCCAGATAATATCAGAGCTAAGTACCAAGGACAATTCAAGTACCTCATGGTAGATGAGTTCCAGGATACTAACTTTCTGCAATACGAAATCTTGAAATTATTCAGCATCTACGAAGGCAGTAGTCATAACATATGTATCGTCGGTGATGATGCACAGAGTATATACTCATTTAGAGGAGCGACGATAGAGAACATACTTCAGTTTGAGCAAGATTTTGAAGAAGTGAAGACTTTTAAGTTAGAGCAGAATTATAGATCTACTAACTACATCGTACAAGCGGCTAATGAGATTATAAATCAGAATACAAGACAGATACAGAAAAAAATATGGACTGATAATAATGGAGGTCATAAGATAAAACTTATGAAAGCCATGACCGAGAACGAAGAAGGTAAGCTTATCGCAGATACCATCATAGAACAGAAAAACAGATTCAGTCTCGCTAATAAAGACATCGCCATACTCTATAGGACTAATGCACAATCAAGAATATTCGAGGAATATCTCAGAAGAAATAATATCGCTTATAAAATATATGGAGGCATATCTTTCTATCAACGTAAGGAGATAAAAGATATCATCGCCTACTTAAGGTTATCTATCAATCATAAAGATGATGAAGCACTCAAGAGAGTCATCAACTATCCTAAGAGAGGTATAGGACAGACATCAGTCGGTAAGATCATACAGATCGCTAATGATAATGAAGTCTCTATGTGGGAATGCCTTAACAGCATAGACTTCAATGGAAGAGCTAGAAAATCTGTAGGAGAATTCGTTAATATCGTAAGAGCAAGTCAAGAAAAAGCCAAAACCTCTGATGCTTATAAGACGGCATTATTTATAGTCAAGAAGTCAGGTATCGTAGATCTATTCAAGTCAGAGAACACCTTAGAAGCTCAAGGCAGAATAGATAATATCAATGCCCTCCTAGATGGTATCCAAGAATTTACAGAAGACGATATATTAGAAGAAGGAGAGAATATCGATAATCAAGAAAGAACATTATCTAATTTCCTACAGACGATATCCCTGATGACAGATCAGGATAAGAAAGAGGAGAATGTAGATTCTGTGACCATGATGTCAGTGCATGCAGCTAAGGGTCTAGAGTATAAGTCTGTATTCGTCGTAGGTATGGAGGAGAACTTATTTCCTTCTTACATGTCATTGTCCTCACCAGATCAGCTTGAAGAAGAACGCCGCCTCTTCTATGTCGCTATCACAAGAGCAGAAGCTCATATCTGTCTATCATTCGCTAATAGTCGCTACCAGTACGGTAATGTCCGCTTCAACGATCCGAGTCGCTTCTTAGAAGAGATCTCTGACGATATCATAGAAGCTAATATCACTATGAAAGCCAAGCCAGAATTTGGCCCTCCTAAGAAACTGATGGGCAACTTCAAGAAACTCGGTGAGAGTAAGCCTAAAGCACTATCCGTAGATGCCAATGATTTCAAACCTAATGCCGCTTCAGAAATTAAAGTAGGTCAACAGATCTTACATCTTAAGTTTGGCCAAGGAGAAGTACTCTCCATCGATGAGAGAAATGTCGCAACTATAAGATTCAGTAGTGCTATAGATAGTCCTGAGAAGAGGATAATGCTGCAGTATGCAAGGTTACAGATATTGGAGAGTTAGGGTATAATGGTTAATGGTTAATGGTTAATGTGATGCTAAAGAAAATCTATAGTCTTGATGTCCGCTCCCAAGTCCCTTTATTAACTCCTTTCATATACTTAAATAATCCTGCGAGCAATGCTACGTTCATCAGGTTGAAGTAGCTGATACTCCTTAATAATTTGAGATGAAAGCCCAGCTTAGATAGCAAGAAGTCTAACAGTGGTATGACTATAAACCATACAACTAAGCAAGCTAATAGAACTGTATAAATAGCTATAGACTTGTATGCTAAAAACAAACTGATAACAACGATCAAAACCATCAGTAATGGGCCTATCCATCTTATCAGCTTATGAGATATCAATGATGCACCTAACGAAGTGAATGGATTAAATAATCCTTTGAAGTGAAAGAAATTTTGAAAGTTACCAGCTGCGATTCTTTTCTTCCTTTTGTATTCTTGTGATAAGTGATGTGTTACCGGTTCTCTACAGATAGCATTAAGTTCATTAATAGCTAACTTACCTGATGAGAATACCTGCATAGCAAGATAGAAGTCATCAACTAAGTAATGACTCGGGACAGGTTGGAATAATTCTGATCGTAAGGCATAACATCCACCGAAGGGTCCTATCATCTTTTTAGTTACAATACTTTCATGATGCTTAAGTCTGACCTCACCATTGAGGTATGTATTTTCGGAATTAGATATGCCGTCCTCTTTGATACCTGAGTATGTCATATGTGCATCGACAAGGCCGATCTTAATATTCTTAAAGTGCTGGACTAATTCGGTCACAACATTGGCGTTAAGCATCACATTAGCATCTGTCAGTAGATAGACGTGATCATCGGATTGACTATGTTTTTCTTTGACGTGGAGATGTAAGTCATTTATAACAGAAGGCTTTCCTCTTCTTTCTACATAGGGTAAGTAATGAAGATTGGTATAACGACTTGACAACTCTATCATAATATCATCAGTCTTATCAGATGAGGCGTCAGAACCCACATATATATCTATAGTCCCATTATAATCTTGTGTCAGTAAGGTCATTACTTTATCAGCGAGATATTTCTCTTCGTTATATACTGACATTAATACAGAGACTCTTGGCAGAGCATCATCAGAGTTGTATACGATGTCATTCTTAGCATACTTCTGCGCAAGAATAGACATCAACAGAGGATAGCCCACATAGCTCCAGAATAGCGAGCATATACACACCCAGAAGAGAATATTAAGAAGCAAATAGTCCGGCATACCTTATTAATACAAATCAAACATTGATGTGATTCTAAAAATGTAAAAATAGGATTAAATCAACCAAGAAATGCAAGAAAACTAAGGTCGTAATCTATAGAGTAGAAAGGCCAGAAAGAGAAGTCCAAAAAACGAAGCTAAAATCATAGGGACCGTAGAATCGAAATTAGTATGTAATGGATCGGGATTACCGATACATACTAATGGTGCCCAGTGATATGGAGATTTGTAAGGATTATTTTTTATAAACTCAATTTTAGCTGATCGCAATGCCGCTGGTTTTGATTTTGTAGATTTCAGATTCTTATAGAAGTCTTGGAATATTGTATAACCAGAGACTTCGTTAAGATTCCAGAGGCTTCCTACCACTGCTGATGCATCAGCAAATAAGAATGCCCGTGCAAGGCTATTGATACCTTCACCAGACTGATAGTTACCATCCGTACTCTTACAAGAACTGAGTGATACCAGTGACGCATTAAGGTGTAGTTTGTATATTTCATTGAGAGAAATCATAGAATCCTGGAATGCTATCCATGGTTGCTTAGTATCCTTATCTAAGCCACTATGCGATGAGAAATGTATAACATCATATTGCTCACTATGCAATAAGAAATTCTCAATAGACGCCTCATTATTCTCCAGTACTTTAGATTTGACAACATGCTTGAGACTATTGATTTCATCTTTACTTTGTGTGAGTGATGTCAGGCCCATCGCATCAAATCTCTCAGGACATACCATTAATAAGTTATTGAATTTATTCTCAGATTTTAGTTTCTTATTACGGAGTACTGAGACAGAATTAGCATAACCTATCACATGATCTAATATCATATAATGTGGATGCCCGCCTGTGGTATCTGAGACTAATAAGTCAAATGGAATAAAATCTATCTTACCATCGCCTATCACAATCGTATTCTTTCTCCTATGCTCTATAGGTGCCACTAGTCGATTATATAATGAATGCGAGATATCGATAAACTTCTTGTAAGAAGACATGTACTCAAGACTATCTTTATTATTGACTAATCTCAATAGGGCATCTACCTCTGTATCAAAATTTTCTGGATTAGCCTGATGTAGTAATTCTGAAGTCGTTGATGTTATATTAATAGTATAAAGACTATCTGGTGTACGGTGGTACATAATGAGATTAGTAGAATCATCCAATATTGAATTCTGTATTTCAACAATATTTGGTGGTTCATTATCAAACTTATAAGCATAGTATGCGGGATACTCGACTCTCAATGAATCTAAGAATTCGTTGTACTGGTTATAATAATATGGCTTATCATCACTATTAGTAGAGATGAGTTCTCTAAGTTTCCTTTCTCTTATCGAAAGATATTCAGGAACTAACTTAAGAGCATCCTTATGATTAAGCTCATCCAGCAGGAGTATAGACTTACTCTTCTCTACATAATACAAGACCTTATTAATATCTCCTAGCCATTCTGATAATTCTATAGCGGTATTATATCTCACACGTGTATTCTTCCTCCAGAATATCTTCGTATCCTGATCTGACATCTCCTCTCGCATATTATCTATAAGGTCTATCACCTTACTCTGACTTCTCTCCGCTCTTACTATATCGTCAGGATCTCTCCCTACAGAGAGATACTTATGTGCATAGGACAAAGCGATATCTTGATAAGACTTTATACATCTCCACTTATGATTCATACCATAGAGATCTGACTGACGTACATCCTCGATAGGGTCAACAAGATTAGGTTGATTAAGAAAACATCTAATCGCTTCCTTATGATAGTATATTCCTTTATTGATATCATAGCTCAGTGACAAAGTATCTTCTGGATAAGCTCTATAGTTAACGTTAAAGCGGCTTATATACTTGTAAGCAAAATTAGCATATAACGTACCCATACCTGGGTCGTAATCTTTATTATAGAATTTGCGAGCCTTTGATATAGCTATCTCAGAATATTCTAATGCTTTTGTATAGTTTCCTATTTTGGCATATAGATTACTTAATGAGCTATAGTTATAGGCCAGTCCTCTGTCTTTTAATTCGTCATCCGATTGTTCTATTAATTTGATGCCCTGCTTATATAATGTAATGGCTTCAGCATATGCTTCGACATTTCTTTTATCACGTCTTTTTACATCCTCACCTCTTTGCTTGAGCCATCCTCTATATGCTAATACCCCACCTTTGAATATTTGTAAGTTATTATCATTAGCTATTTGGGATATCTTATCAAGTAAGGCATAGACATCATCCATCTCACCTAACCTTACATGGCCTGAGAACTTATTACTATAAGCTAAGCATAAGTCCGATGGTGTCTTAGCTACCTCTATAGCATAGTCAGCATATTTTTTTTGGAGATTGTACTTGCCTTGTTCGTGATAAGCATTACATAGACCGATGTAGTTTTCTGCATAGGAATGATCGGGAATCTGTCGCTTGACTTCTAAGCTTTTGAGATGGTATTCTTCTGACTTATTAGAAGATGATAACCACTTATGGATAGTACCTAATCGCGTATAAATCTCAGCCAGAATATGCAGATCGTTATGGTATTCTGCGACCTTGAGCTCTAGTTGCTTATAGTCTAAGGCAGAGCTGAAATCTCTGAGATCATAATGCATCCGACTTAATTCCTTGTAGACCTTAGCAGTAGTGGTATCTGTGGAAGTAAAGTTAGTCTCGCATAGATCGAGCAACCTTAAGAGATCATCTCTTAACTTATCGTTATTGTTTTTATACTCGTCCCAATTTTCCTTAAGTTCAGTTAGGTCTTTTTCTATGTAGAATCGGATACCATCGTTGAGACTATAAGCCTCAGTTATAGTCAATAGCAATAAGCCAACAATGAGTATCCTAATAGGCTTCACTTCGTATATGAAATTGTAGTAGATGTCTATAAAAAAAAGTAATTACTTCAAGTCATCCAAAATACCAGAGACCTTGTCATAATTATATGATTGTTCGGATTGTATTTCCCTAAGTATAGTCTTGGCTTTTTCTCTTTGGCCTTGCTTTATGTAATTAATAGCTGTGTACCACTTATATTTTTTGACTCTTGGATTCAACTTCTCTATCTGGAGAAAGACATTATGAGCGTCAGAGAATTTTTGCATTTCCATAAGTGATATGCCTTTAGCTAGAATGGCGTCTAAGTCTGCGGGATAAGATTGTAGGTAACTTAGGATATATGGGTACGCTGACTTGTATTCCTTAGAATTATAGAGATCTTGCATCACCCTTATGTCTTTGAAATTGCTGCCATCTTTAGTCACAATCTCAAGTGGCTCTATCATAGCCATAGCCCTATAGGCTTGACTATCAGACTCTTGATTAAGCGTCTTAAAGAACATAAACAACAAGCCTGCTGCTATTAAGAATAATAGTAAAAACTTAACTAATGCCCCCTTGGGCTTATGATCTCGTCTTATAGTATCGAGAGATGCTCTTAGGTCAGATTCTTGGGTTGAGAATTCTTGAAAATCATTTAATTCTCTGATAAGATTAACCTCAATATTCAATTCTTCATTCTGCTGTAGAATCGATTCAAACAACTCAGAAGCTTCCATATCCATATTACCGGACAGGTAGTTGTCTATGAGATCATATTTGTTGTCTTCTGTAATTTTCATAATAAACCTTTAAACGAGGCATCACTTTGTATCAATGCGATTAATTTCTTCTGGCACTGATGTTTTTTCTGTTTTGCAGCGTTTTCACTTGATAAATTTAACTTTAGCGATATATCTTTCAATGAGTTTTGGTCAAAAAATAATTCTAAAATCTGCCTACATCCTGGCGAAAGCTCAGACATCTTAGCTTTATATAGTCGATATCTTTCTAACTGATGGAAATCTGCCTCTATGTCGTCTGCACTTCTTAATGTATTATGTTCTTCAATAGTTAGTTCTTTATTATACTTTTTTTTAGATAAATTATAGTATTTAAACTTACTCACACTGACTAAATAGGTATAAAATGAGCTACTTAGCACAAAATCGGGCTTTCTAGCCTTAGAAAGTATGACTATTAATGACTCTTGGAATATCTCCCATGCATTATCCTTGCTACATCCCATACCTTTAAGAATAGCTTCTACCTTAGGTAAAAACTCATTATATATGGTTTTTATGCCTTTCTGGTCATTACTTAGCAGGTAATTAAGATATATATCCTTATGATTGGTCATTCTAATGGTCAAAATAATAAATAAATATCAATCTTAGCTTAAACTGGACTTATCAAAGTATTCATAATGGCGATTGGAAATTATTTTACAATTCTGTCTTGTTGTGAGATATCCGCTCTTGTGCTTCTATAAGTGAACGATGTAAGCGTTTTTCGAGTTCTTCTATAGGAGGTAATTCCGTCAAGTATTCTGCGACCATGATACCATCTTTATGCATCTGCAGTAGCTCCACTTGCTCCCTACTAGCCTCGGCACATAATATTAATCCTATAGGCATTTCTTCACCTTCTTGCTTGTCGTGCCGATCAAGCCATCGTAGATAGAGTTCCATCTGACCTTTATGAGCAGGCTTAAATTTATCCAACTTAAGCTCTATTGCAACCAATCGCTTGAGTTTGCGATGATAGAATAGTAGATCCAGATAAAAGTCTGTGCCATCCAGTATGATTCTCTTTTGTCTTTCGACGAAAGTAAAACCAGAACCCAATTCTAAAATAAACTGCTCCAAATCTCTCAATATAGCAGCCTCAAGATTGTTTTCAGAATAGCCTAACTGCAAGTCAAGGAAGTCTAAAATGTAAGGATCTTTAAAGGTATGCGTCGTAGATAAATCCATATCTACAGATTCTACCTCTGCAATTGTACTTCGTTCAAATGTTTTGCGTTCTATCTGGCGTGTCAGTTCTCTCTTACTCCACCCACATTCTGCAGCTTTCTGAGCATAATATATTCTTGATTCCTCTTTCTTGAGAGATAATAATATGACGAAGTGAGTCCAGCTTAATTGTGTCACCAGTGGTGACACAATCTCAAAATCATGAAAAACTTCTGAAAACTGTATCATTCGACGCAGATTTCTTACCTCAAAGCTCTTCCCGTAATACTTCACCAAAACTATAGAAAGCTCCTTAACGACTTCCTTACCATACTCTGCTCGTTTATTTTTGAGCACTTCCTCATTGATACGTCTACCTACTTGCCAGTAGACTATTAATAATCTACTATTTACTTGAGCTACAGCCTGTTTTTTCCCACTATCAATTATATAGCGTAGGTCTTCAAGTAAATCCTTAGGAGTACTGAGTTCATTTTTCATTTGCATCCATTCTAAAATCGCTACACAATAAGATAGATAATCTAAAATACGTTTTCTTTAATATCAATCTTAGCTTATGATACATTCTATCAATATCAAACTTGATGGCTATATGTTGATAACTCAAACATTATGCTAAGCTTTCGCAAATGTTAATATTGAAAATATCCCTATTTCTTTTAGAATCCAAAGATTGTTCGTTTCTTAGGACAAACTTTAAATAATCAAATAGATAAACGATGAAAAAACTAGCTAAACTTTCTTTAATACTTTTAATAAGTATTGTCTCTATTAACGCATACGCTGTTACCACTAATCCTACCCCTCCTACTGATGATTATATAACAGTAGGTGAGTTCGTCGACTTAAAATTCAAGGATATCAAGAAGATGAGCCCTAAAAAGCTCAACATCAAAGATCGTATCGAATTTATGGTCACAAAAAAAGTACTAAAGAAAAAAATTAGAAAAGGAGAAATTAAGGCAGAAACGAAGTTAATGGCGTCTGACCAGTTTGAGATGAACTGGGGTGGATTTGCATTAGGGTTTCTTCTTGGACTACTCGGCCTTATAATAGTTGCGATATTCTTTGAGAAGCCTAAGAAGAATGCTGTCGTATCCTCTCTTATAGGTATGGTAGCTATAGTAGCATTAGTCTTGATATTTGGAGCTTAAGTTCTCAAATCTTTTTTACAAAATAACTAAACGGCAAGAACAACATCTTGCCGTTTTTTTT
>CALLAG010000386.1 GCA_938002705.1 uncultured Saprospiraceae bacterium
TATGTGACTATCGGCTTTTGAGTACCTATAATTATTGAATGGTATTTCTTAACTCAATTCTCTTTTTTCTTGATAAAAAAGAGACAAAAAATCAAGTCAAATCAAAGGCTCAACTCTATGCCGCTCCAGCCACCCACCATGATTTGACATGGCTCTGCTTCACTAACAGTCTCGATCAAAAAGACTCAGCCTTAATACTATAAGGTTCTAATCCACAATTAGGCTTAGTACCTAATAGCCGATAGGCATATAAAAATATAACTATGAAGTCAATGACTTGTCAACAATTAGGAGGAGCATGCGACCATATATTCAAGGCAGAAACTTTTGAAGAAATGGCAGAGCAAAGCAAGCAACATGGCATGGAGATGTACAAAATTAAAGATGAAGCTCACATGGAAGCTATGGCTAAGATGCAAGACCTGATGAAGTCTCCAGAGCTCATGCAGAAGTGGTTTTCAGACAAGAAAGCAGAATTCGATTCTCTACCTACTGTGTAGTTCTTACCAGGGATTATCCTTAGAAAGAGAGGATTATCTGGACAATCAACCAAAAAGACTAAGGGTATTCCCCCATTCTTGAGACGTAACAGAACATTGGTACGTTTTTGGAGTATATTAAATTATAGAAAATTAATAATACCCATTAACATCATGCAAATACCTAAACCTATGATTATCCTATGTATCGCTATATTCGTCTTCTTGATTAATGCAGACAACTTACTAGAGAGAGCATAAGCTGATCACTACTATCAGCTTGTTTTATTTTACTGCGTTGTACATGGTCTTGACTTCTTCGATAGTGTACTGACCTACGAGACCACGCTGGAATACATATTCGTTATCTCCTTGGATTCTTACGTATCGGAAATCGTAGTTAAGATGACCGTCTCCTAAGTCCTTTTCATATATGAATCCTGCATCTCCCTCCTCTATAACTTTAGAGAAATACTTATCATTCTTAATACTATTTAGATACTCTGCTTTGATAGAGGCTACGTCTGTTGTAGTCGCTGTACCGCCTTGGAGTTGTATGTAGAAGTTGTTGTCACCCTTTATTCTCACATCCTGAGCAAATCCAAGATCATCAAATTCTACCTTAGCATCTACCGGTGCTTTTATCTTTAATGGAAGGCCATATGACATAAGGTCTAAATCTTCAAAACCATCCAAAGGACTCGCAGGCTTACAATTGACCAATAACAGGGAAACAAAAACTAAAAGACCGAAAAACTTCATAAGAGCTATTTTGTGAGAGCATAAAACTACAACTAATGAAGTGATATAATATCATAGCATAGAATCATATATTATTATATCACTTCAAGAGTATATAGTAAGACTATTGGATTACTTGACAGTCTTGATAGAGCAACCGATTGCTTTAGTCGTAGATGGATCAGGGTTTTTTCCGTTTTCCAATGCAATTATAGCATCTTCTAAGTATTTGACCTCTACTGCTTCAGCGTCTCTTGGGCTATCATCTATGGCACCGATATATTTTACTTTTCTCTTAGCATCTAACAAGAATACATGAGGCGTCTTAGTAGCGCCATATACAGGGTAGATCTTCTGACCTTCGTCAAATAGGTAGGCAAAAGGAAAAGACTTTTCTTTAGCTCTCTGCTGCATTTCTGGAAATCCATCTTCTGCATTAGCAGCAGGATCATTAGGGTTGATAGCGACTACAGGGTATCCTTTAGGAGCATATTTGTTATGGAGATCTATCAATCTATCTTCATACATGACGGCATATGGACAGTGATTACAAGTGAATGTAACGATGTACCCTTTAGCATCTTCGTAATCAGATAGTGAGACCATCTTACCATCTACATTCTTAAGACTGAAGTCTGTAGCTGTATCACCTACATGATATCCAGAGTGAAAAACCGTAAATGCACTTAGTGATAATACAGCGCTGAGAATAGAGAGAAATAATAATTTTTTCATTGTATAATTTTATTTATGATTTCAAAAATGGTTGTATCAATTCGACAAGCTCTTTTTCGCTATGGAACTGTCGCTCCATGAAGAGTCTCTTTTTTTTATTGTAAATGATTGTAATCGGAATAGCACCAGACCATTCGGGATCGACTCTATCTATCCACTTAGAACTCTTACCATCTAATAGGACGACAACATCTGATTTGATTTTCTTAGTATTCAGAAATGGTATCAACTTAGTGTCTATTTGCTTTTTGAAATCTAAGCTTACTAAGATGTTTTTATATTTTTTGTCTTTGAATGTTTCATTAAGAGCTTCGATATAAGGAAGCTCCGCTACACAAGGACTGCACCATGTTGCCCAGAAGTTTATAAGATAAGTGGTGTCATTGTCGATATGAAGAATAGATTCAAATTCGTCGAAGGTCTCATAGATATCGAGATCTGACCTCTGCCATTCTTGCGACTGCCCAGATGTATATGCGGCCAGTAATAGTATAGATATAATTAGTTTCACCATTTATAAACGTTATCAGACAGTCATTAGTTTAACTTATAACTTATTCCCATCTGCTTTAACTTCTCTATAAGGTGAGAGTCTACATCGAGCTTTACACTACTCGCATTGAAGTCTACATTCATCTTGTCTTCTAAGTCAAAGACCCGCATCTTAAGGGTATGATTACCGCTGTGTTCTTTAAATAATTCTGATAGTTTATTGATAAATTTTTCATTGACATGGCTTAGCGGTACCCTAAGTGTAAGAGACTTAGTAAGATCAGCACTTAATGATGCAAGTAATCTGACGTCTCTGATCTTAAAGAAGAGTCTAGCGGAATCACCATAACCTTTCTTAAAGTCACCTTCTACATAGATGACTTGGCCATCAGTAAGGAGGTCCTTATATCTTTTGTATTCTTCATTATAGAATCCCATCTCAAATGAGCCTGTATAATCTTGCATGGTGACACGACCGTAGCCTAGTCCATTCTTCTGGGATACACCATGACTTACTTTGGTAAGAATACCTGCTATCTTGACGGAAGTTGCTCCTGCATTATTAATCTGCTCGAGAGGGCAATTGATATAATTATCTAATTCCATCTTGTAATCATCGAGAGGATGCCCAGAGATATAGATACCTGTAACCTCTTTTTCTTTTTCGAGTTGATTGGTTTTTATCCAAGGCAAAGCATTAGGTGGCTCAGGATCACTTACGAATTCGTCAGCTTGATCAGCGAATAGAGAGACTTGCTTAGAGTCTTTCTGTGCCTGATATGCATTACCGAATTTCAGAGCATGTTCTAAGAATGTTTCATACTTGTCAGAAGGGGCGAAGTATTGTGATCGGGATTTGCCAAATGAATCAAAACCACCACCATAAGCAAGACTTTCCATAGACTTCTTATTGACAGCTCTTAGATTAACTCTCTTAGCTATCTCTACTACAGAAGAGTAATCTCCATTCTCTTCTCTCTCTCTTATAAGTTCTTCAGCTGGACCTTTACCGAGGCCTTTGAGAGCAGATAGTCCAAAACGGATTTCTCCTTTCTTATCTACCGTAAAGTTGATACCACTTCTATTGATATCTGGTCCGAATACATTGATGCCCATACGCTTACATTCCCTTAAGAAGAAATTAAGCTTGGTGATATCTGACTTATTATGATTCAGGACTGAGGCCATGAATTCTGATGGATGATGAGTCTTAAGATATGCCGTCTGGAATGCAATCAATGCATAGCACGTCGAGTGTGACTTATTGAAGGCATAAGAAGCAAATTTTTCCCAATCTTCCCATATTTTCTTGATCGCAGTTTCTGGGTGTCCGTTTTGAGTACACCCTTCTAGAAACTTTGGCCACATCTCATCGATTAATTTCTTTTTCTTCTTACCCATGGCCTTCCTCAGCTGATCAGCTTCACCCTTAGAGAATCCACCGAGCTTTTGTGAGAGAAGCATTACCTGCTCTTGATAGACGGTGATACCGTAAGTCTCTTCCAGATATTCTTGCATCTCTGGGAGGTCATAAGTTATCTTCTGCTTACCGTGTTTTCTCTGGATGAAGTCAGGAATATACTGTAGCGGCCCCGGACGATATAGTGCATTCATGGCGATAAGATCCTCGAACTTATTGGGCTTGAGATCTTTCAGGTGCTTCTGCATACCTGCGGATTCATACTGAAATATGGCTATGGTATGGCCCTCATGGAAGAGCTTGAATGACTCCTGATCTTCGAGATCTATAGTTTCTATATCTATTTCATATCCCTTGGTTTGTTTGACGAACTTGACGGTGTCTTTGATTATTGTAAGTGTCCTTAATCCGAGGAAATCCATCTTCAGCAATCCAGCATCTTCTGCGACACTGTTATCAAATTGACTTACGAGAAGTTCTGAATCTTTAGCGACAGCTACAGGCACATAATTAGTGATATCGTCAGGTGTTATGATAACCCCACACGCATGTATACCAGTGTTACGTATAGATCCTTCGACACGCTTAGCTGATCGGATCATCTTTCCGATTTCGTCATCCTTCTCAGCCAATTTTCGGAACTGATCTGCCTTATCACGATCTTCTTTACTCATAGAATCTTTGAGCTTATCTATGAGGCCATCTTCGTGCAGTACACCATTAAGTGATGCACCTAATTGTTGTGGGAAGGCTTTGGATACTCTATCTACATCACCTAGCGGCACTTCCATAACTCTACCTACATCTCTTAGTGACATCTTAGCTGCCATGGTACCGTAAGTTATAATCTGTGCTACCTGATTCTTACCATATTTATCGATGACATAATCGATGACCTTGGATCGCCCTTCATCATCAAAGTCAATATCAATATCCGGCATCGACACCCTTTCTGGATTCAGAAACCTCTCGAATAGGAGGTCATATTTTATTGGATCCACATTAGTGATACCTAGGCAGTATGCTACTGCAGACCCTGCGGCTGATCCCCGACCTGGTCCTACAGCGACACCCATTTCTTTGGCAGTACTGGTGAAGTCCTGTACGATTAGGAAGTATCCGGGATATCCAGATTTATTGATGACGCTTAATTCGAAATTAAGTCGATCTTCTACTTCTTTAGTTATTGTGCCATATTTTTTTTTGGCCCCGATATAAGATAGATGACGTAGGTAATCTTCTTGATTTTTAAATTCATCAGGAAGAGGGTAATTAGGTAATAATACGTCTCTGGCTAGTTTTATTTCATCTATCTGATCATAGATACGCATGGTATTATCGAGTGCTTCGGGAATATCATGAAATATCTTGCCCATCTCCGCCTGTGTCTTAAAGTAGAAATCAGAACTCGGAAACTTAAATCGATTATCCTCTTTGAGGTACGAGTTGGTATTGATACATAATAGTATGTCGTGTGGATTAGAGTCCTCTTCATCTACATAGTGAGAATCATTAGTAGCTATGATTTTTACATTATGTTTTCTTGCCAGCTTGATGAGCTCTTGGTTGATCCCTTCTTGGGAGTATTTACTGTAGGTCTTACGTCCGTCTTCTCCTACGGTATCTATTTTTTCTAATCCGCCATGTCTCTGTATTTCTATATAATAATCTTCACCAAATAGATCAAGCCACCACTTGAGTTCTTCTTCTGCTTCTACCAGTTTGTCTTGAGCTATTAATCGAGGTATGATGGCACCTAGACAGCAGCTGGTGGCTATAATACCCTTGTGATACTTAACAAGCACTTCTTTATCTATCCTCGGAAATTTCTGATATAGCCCTTCTGTAAAACCCAAAGAGCACATCTTAATTAGGTTGTCATAGCCCTCTCTGGTCTTAGCAAGCATGAGCTGGTGATACCTGCGATCACTCTCTCCCTTACTCCTCTTGAATGACTTGATATGTCGGTCTTCTACGAGATAGAACTCGCAACCGACTATAGGTTTGATTTTTCTCTTGTGAGCTTCTGCGACAAACTTAAATGCACCGTACATATTACCATGATCAGTGAGTGCAACGGCTTTCTGACCATCTCTTACAGCCTTATCCATCATGAGTCCGATGTCGGCAGCGCCGTCTAGTAGTGAGTACTGAGTATGACAATGCAGGTGACAAAATTCTGGCATAGTAAAAGATTGATTATTTAGATAGCTTAACGTTATACCATTATTATTGATCATAATGATATAACTGCTAATTTAAGGATAATACCTTAGGTCAAACTAAATCACTCAGACTTTGATTGTGAAGTAAAACTCATTAGCCGAAACGATATATAGCGAAAGCATAGAATCCTCGATTATGCACCCCTAATATCCCGAAGAGACATATAATTCAAATCATGTATCATCGGCAGCTTACTACTTAGCAACCTTATTTTTTGCGTGCTTGATAGGGCTTAATAAAACCTACTTCTTGTTGGATTTATTTAAGTAGTTAGTGAGTGCTCCAGACATAGATGGTGATTCTGGTGTTGGAGCTGGTATATTGACGTATAGGTTTTTTTCAAGTCCTGCAGCCTTAGTAGAAGCTCCAAATAAGGCGATACGTGTATCACCTTGTTTGAAATCTGGAAAATTATCGTAAAGTGACTGTATGCCCAATGGGCTGAAAAACACTAAGCAGTCATAGAAGATATCCTTGAGATCTGACAGATCACTACTGACAGTTCTATACATCATCGCTTCTTGATAATTGATCTCGTTGTCTTCGAGATACTTGACAACGTCCTTAGCTCCTAAGTTAGAACATGGCAATAGAAATTTTTCTTTGTCCTTGTGCTTGTTGAATGCTGCTGAGAGGTCTTGGATTTTTCTGACACCCACGAAGACTTTCCTTTTTCTATAGAGGATAAATTTCTGAAGATAATTAGCTATGGCTTCTGTGAGACAGAAGTACTTGGTCTGCTGTGACATCTTAATCCGCATCTCTTCACACATTCTGAAGAAGTGCTCTATAGAATTCTTACTTGTGAATATGATAACGGTGAATTCATCTGGACGTAATCTGTTTTTTCGGAATTCTTTTTCCGTTACAGGCTCTACATGTATAAATGGACGCCAATCAACAGTGATACCCCATTTTTTTTCTAAATCAAAATACGCAGATCTTTCAGGCTTTGGCTGAGATATCAGTATCGTTTTGATTTCTTTGTAAGACTCTTTATACTTATCTTTTGATGCCATATATCCTTTCTTCCTTACTAATGAAAATTACAAAAGATCTTTAACCAGTTTGTAGATAATGATCCACGGGGCCAATTCAAAGGCGCAAAAATAGATAAAAAATTGAAAAAAGTGTGAATTGATATAGCTTCTTGCAATCTTAATGCCTTTATAATATCTTGATAATAAGAACATTAAGAAAACACCCACTCCTAACATAGCTAATGCCTTGCTCCAATCTGGTGATCCGAAGACAAAAACAATATTTAAAGCAAGGAAAATCAGCGACATTATGTTTCTGAAGCTGATAATCATAAACTGATAGAAACCTGACTCTTTGTCATAGTTAAAGACCCATGAAAAGAAACCTGCAACGAGATGCTTACCTACGAAAAAGACAGTACAGAAGATAATACCCCAAAGTATCATATAGCTTTGCTTGACATCAAAGACCCTTTGTAGTACAAGAACTATGAATAGAGCAACATTGATGATAAACAGCATATAACCAATGAGATATGGCCACGATCTACCCTGATTCTCATCATAACCAGTCATCCTCATGAAGTTATCATTCATAATAGATCTCAGAAGGACATTGATATGATTACGCTTAAGGAATAGCATAAATGCTAATAGACAAAGCGAAAGACACATAATCCATAAGGGGATATATGAGATAGAAATAGTCTCCTTATCAGAAGATTTCTGAGTAGTCTTAAGACTCTCGATCTTCTTATATTGATTTTTTCTGATAGGAATATGGGATATTGTAAATGGGTTTTCGACTTTTAGCTTGTTAAGCTCTTGTTCGTTAGTGGCGGCGGTGGAGGCGTCATCAGATATAATGGGAGCAGAGATAGTATCCTCGCCATGAAAAACGCTAAATGGATTAGTATCTTGAGATAGACAGACCATCTTAGAGACTATAAAAAATGATAATATCAGTAAACATCTCACCATAAGAGCTACAAAACTATCTAAACAACTTGTTAATAAGAAGTCAACTATAGCAAAAAGATAAGGCTTTAGCTTTGAGAGTCGATTATTGGATGTAATTTATATGCATATTGAAAAAATCAAATATATAATGAGACTGTATGGGTAAATCACTCAATATTTTAGTCATTCTGGGTTCATTTGTAATATGTGGCTTACTGATATTCCAATCAGTATGGCTTATCGATACATGGAAGCTTAGAAATGAGGCTTTTGATAATCAGGTGATAAAGGCGCTTAGGCAAGTAGCACAGAAGATATCCGAAGTCAATAAGACGGAACTTCCCAAAAGTAATCTTATTCAGAAAAATGATTCTCACTATGCCGTCAATGTTAATAGTCCATTAGATGCTAATATTCTTGAGGATTTCTTAATGAGAGAATTTGATGATGCATCTCTTAATACCATATTCGAATATGCGATCTATGATTGCACTAATGATTCTCTCAAGTATGTCAATTATTGTAACCTAAGTACTGGGCCAGAGAACTTTGATAGGTCAGAGAATCTGCCTCGGTTTAATGATCTCATATATTACTTCGTGGTTAATTTTCCTCAGAGAGAATCATATGTTATTAATGATATAAAGTGGAATGTGCTTTTTAGTATATTCACAATATTCGCTGTACTGACTTTTCTCTATTCTATGTGGGTGATTATGCGACAGAAAAAAGTGACAGACCTACAGACAGATTTTATTAATAATATGACCCATGAATTTAAGACACCGATATCTTCCATTAAGATAGCCTCATCAGTCTTACTTGAGAATGTAAATATTAAGACAGATAAACGCTTAAGTCAATATGCTGGTATCATAAAGGATCAGAATGAGCGGCTTAATATGCAAGTAGAAAAAGTACTCAATATAGCTCGATTAGAAAAAGATAAATTTAAACTCAATTTTGAAAAAATAGAGTTAAATGAATTCATAGACGATATCGTCGTCTCAGAACGTATAAAATTTGTAAATGAAAATGGGCAATTAACTTTCGAGAGTAAATGTGATATCGCATATATAAAGGCAGATAAACTGCATCTCACTAATGTCTTATCTAACATACTAGATAATGCATTAAAGTACTGTGATAGTAACCCGAAGGTTATCGTACGCTTGACTAATAGAAAGAACAACTATCAGATATCTGTAACTGATAATGGCATAGGTATAGAAAAAGATAATTACAAAAAAATATTCGATAAGTTCTACAGAGTATCTACTGGTAACGTGCACAATGTCAAAGGCTTCGGATTAGGCCTATATTACGTACTTAATATATGTGAGGCACATCACTGGAAAATGGATATAGACTCTACTGTAGATCAAGGAACAACATTCAAAATCGAAATACCAAAAAGCAAAGAGATATGAGCAAACCACACATACTATACGTAGAAGATGATGAAGTCTTAAGTTTTGTCACCAAAGATAATCTTGAGCTCAATGGTTATGAAGTAACACATGCTAAGGATGGCAAAGAAGCGATACAATTATTTAAGAATGGAACATTTGACCTATGTCTTGTGGATGTGATGTTGCCAGAGATTGATGGATTTGAAGTAGCTGAGAATATTAGGAGTCGTCACTCAGAGATACCTATCATATTCCTGACAGCTAAGTCTCTCAAAGAAGATAAAATCAAAGGCTTGAAAATAGGCGCTGACGACTATATTACCAAGCCATTCAGCATAGAAGAATTAATATTAAAAATAAAGGTATTTCTCAAACGTAAGTATATCACAGGAAGTCAGGAGCTCGCCATTCTTAAAGTGGGTAGCTATACATTAGATCATGACAACCTACAGTTGACCTTAGACGATGAGACTGTTCAGATGACTAAGAAAGAAGCGGACCTCCTTAAGATCTTAATCAATAACAAAAATAAAATAGTAGAACGCAGTCTTATCCTAGAGCGTATATGGGGTGAGAATGATTACTTTATGGGTAGAAGCATGGATGTATTCATAAGTCGATTAAGAAAGTATCTTAAGAAGGATACGACGATAAAAATAGAAAACATCCATGGTGTCGGCTTTCGCCTAAATGAAGAGTAGACGCATTATTACACAATAATAAGTCCTTCCTTTTCTTCTCCCAAAGTGACAGCTTTTTGTTGACTGTCACGATACCCACTTATCCAACATAGCAATGCATCGAGCTGATGCCAATTATCTGGTTCGGATGCTAATTCTACGGGCAATAATGGTTTTATGAGATTAAGAACTTCGCCTGTGTATTTCTTCTTTTTAAGATAAGAATCTGATAAGGACAGAATTTTCTTAGCCAGATATCCAGGGTAGGTTTCGATGACTTGTACGTCAGAAAGTTGAGACTTAAGTTTCATAGCTCTAGCGGTGAGTCCGCCTAAGAACATGGGCGACATAGCTGATGTCTGCTTATCACATTCTCGATAGAAATAATCATCACCAAGGCCATAGTAAGCCTGCGGAAGTGACAAGGGAGCATCTATGTAAATGGTAGATAACTGCAGCTCTGTTATCCATTTCTGTAACCACTTATCTGCATCGACTTTTTTGTCGACTTGTAAGAAATGGAGAACATTGTCTTCTACATAACAGATGACCGTGTAGCCAGATAACTTAGCCCCATAGTCCACACCTCCCCAGTTGTAATCTAAGCCCATATTAAATTATATAAAAAAACAAAAACGCCCTTAAGCCCTTACACCTTTACACCCTTACACCCTTACACCTTTACTCCTTTATACCCTTATCCCTTTACCCCCCATCTTACAAATCCCCCAACTGCGGTCTAAGAATTAACTCCTCTACGACAGCCGCAGGACTCATCTGAAAAATACTCCATACAGCTTCTGCGATATCATCTGCTTGCATGAGCCTGCTGTCAGGAAGGTCTACACCAGCCCAAGAATTAGACCACGTAGCACCCGGCATAACGGTAGTGACTTTGATCTTTTTTTCTTTTAGTTCTTCTCGTAGGACCATAGAAAATCCACGTAGGGCAAATTTCGATATACTATAAGAACCACCATTAGGATAAGCTAATAGACTGGCAACAGACGCCATATTGATTATATATGAAGAGCTCTCAGTATTCATATGAGGAATGATCTTACGCGTAAGGTGGTAAGCGCTGTAGAGATTAGTCTCCATCATTTTTTCCAGAGCACCTTCATCCTCTTCCATCAGTAATCCTGGAATGAATACCCCTGCATTATTGACTAATACATCAATGGTCCCCATCTCTGCAATAGCATATTCTCCAAATGCGATGACTTGAGCTTTGATACTCATATCAGCTGCTTGAGTATAGATCTTAGTATCAGGATAATGGGTAGCCCAATGTGCCTTCATATCCTCGAGATCAGATGTATTACGAGAGCACACACAGACGTTATGTCCTTCGCTGGCCATTTTTTGAGCGATACTTCGTCCTATTCCTTTAGTAGAACCTGTGATGATTACATTCATATATTTATTACTTTTATGTAGATGCTGTTTGAGATTGTGAATATAGGATTATCGTGGGAGAGCACATGGAATAAAAGTAAATAGAAATTGAAAGTACGTATCTTACTTATGGGTACTTCTATTTACTGCCTCTTGAGTAGAAAGTAGAATAGAATGGACATAGACAAGGCGAGAAGAGGGATTATAGCCTTCGCTAAATGACTGATGAACAACGCAGTATATGTTCATTATATTCGCTTAAGAAAATATCAATTTTCTGTTCAGCCAAGAATGTAGTAGATAGAGATACCCTTATGTTAAGTATTGTTTTAATACTCACTGGATCTATGCTTGTGTCTTGCAAGTCAGAGAATAAAATGGATTCGAATATTTCTAATGAAAATATCGACTATAGATAAAAGTAGAATTATAAAAGTGGAGAATTTTATAACCTTGAAGGAAATAATACAAGTAAAATCGATACTCCAAAGAACCTACATTGATTAAACATGTCAGAAGACAATAATTATTTTTCGATTAAGCAATGGGCAGAGGAAGATCGTCCGAGAGAGAAGCTTATCCTCAAGGGAAAGCAAGCCCTATCGCATGCAGAATTAATTGCCATACTTATAGGTTCTGGCTCTAAGAAATTATCAGCAGTAGAGTTATCTAAGCAGATATTATCGACTCATGATAATGATCTTAATAATCTGGGTAGACTGACGATTACTGATCTCCAAAAATTCAAAGGTATAGGTGAAGCTAAGGCGATAACGATTATTGCGGCATTAGAGCTGGGCAGAAGAAGGCAGCTGACTGATGTCAAGGAGAGGCCTAAAATCTCGTCAAGTAAAGATGCATATAATTGCGTCTTCAGTACGATGGAAGATCTCAATCATGAAGTCTTCAAAATATTAATACTTAATAGACGGAATCTGGTAACAAAAATAATAGAAATCAGCGCCGGAGGAGTGTCAGGTACTATAGTAGACCCTAAGATTATCTTCAAAAAAGCACTTGATGCTAATGCATCCTCTATTATACTCGCTCATAATCACCCTTCTGGCAATCTGAAGCCCTCTACAGCTGATATTCAGGTGACTAAGAAAATCGCAGCTGCTGGTATGACCTTAGAGATACGAGTCTTAGACCATATCATTATATCAGACAAGGGATATTACAGCTTTCTGGACGAAGGCTTGATGGCTTAAAGCCCAAACTAAAAGTAAACATCAGCGTTAGCTATCTGTACGAGGTAAAACATTCTATCTTTGACCCTTTCTATGGATAAAGACACAAAACCAGAATTAGACTTTGCCATACTCCGAAAAGTAATTCGGCTGGCTATGCCGTATAGGAAGCTGTTCTTTGCGTGCCTCTTTATGGCCATCATTATGGCACCTATAGCTAACATCAGACCCATACTTATAGGTAAGATGGTCGATGAGAACATCTTCAATAATGATATCGATGGGCTTAAGATGATGGCTATAATCTATGTTATCTTCATTTTTCTTAATGCTATTATCAGGTATCTATTCACTTATTATTCCGCTTACTTAGGTGAGTCTATCATCAAAGACCTCAGAGTTAGAGTATTTAAGCATATCACCAGTCTTAAGCTTAGATTCTTTGATAAGACGGCGATAGGTAAGATCATCACAAGAACGATAGGGGATGTACAGGCCATCAATGATATTTTTACGCAAGGCATACTGATGTTGATGGCTGATGTATTAGGTATCGTAGCTATCGTTGGGTTTATGTTTTATCATAGTTGGAGACTGACATTGATATGCTTGCTGACGATGCCACTTATGATCATTGCGACTTATATATTTAAGGAGAAAGTCAAGGTGGCCTTCTTTAATGTAAGGAATGAGATCTCAGCTATGAACTCGTTCTTGCAAGAGCAGATCACAGGTATGCAGGTTGTACAGATGTTCAATGTAGAAAAGCAGCAAGCAGAAAAATTCAAAAAGATAAATCGAAAGTACACGAAGGCTAATCTTAATGCCATAGAGTACTATGCCATATTTTTTCCAGTCGTGGAGTTGATATCAGCGATAGCATTAGCGCTACTTGTATGGTGGGGGACAAGAGGTATCTGGAATTATACGATATCTCCTGGAGCATTTATAGCATTTCCACTCTACCTTAATATGTTGTTCAGACCTATAAGGATGCTGGCTGATAAGTTTAATACACTGCAGATGGGACTTGTAGCGGCAGAGAGAGTATTTAAGCTTGTAGAGAATAATGAGATGATCCAAGATAATGGTCAGATAGAAGTCGATAGTATAGAGGGTAAGGTAGAATTTGATAATGTATCGTTTGCTTATGATGAGGAGAATCTGGTATTGCGAGATATCAGTTTTGAGCTCAAGCCGGGAGATACATTAGCTATAGTAGGGAGTACAGGATCAGGAAAGTCGAGTATCATCAATATCCTTAATAGATTCTACGATATTCAGAAAGGTGTCATTAAGGTAGATGATATAGATATCAAAAAATATAGCCTCAAGTCGCTCAGAGATAGAGTAGCTATGGTACTGCAAGATGTATTTTTGTTCAATGGGACCGTATTTGATAACATACGGTTAAGAGACGAATCTATAACAAGAGATCATATAATAGAAGCATCTAAGGTGATAGGAGCAGATGCTTTCTTTGAGAAACTACCGGGAGCTTATGATTTTATGATTACGGAGAGGGGGTCTAACCTATCCATGGGGCAGCGTCAGTTGATTTCATTTGTCAGAGCATTGGTCTTTAATCCTAATATCCTTATCCTTGATGAGGCGACGTCATCTATTGACTCTGATACTGAAGCGATCATCCAGTATGCGATAGAGAAGCTGATACAGAAGCGTACCTCTATCATTATAGCCCACAGATTATCTACGATCAGACATGCTGACAAGATAATTGTCTTAGATAATGGCAGAATAATGGAACAAGGAAGCCACCAAGAACTGTTATTAATGGAGGATGGACATTATAGAAACCTGTATGAAAAGCAATTCGAACAGAATTCTGTATTGTAATTTTGTAAATTTAATTCAACAAAAAATAATATGGCAGCTCAAGCAAAAGGTGGAGGAATGGTAGGAGGCTTAGTATTACTCTTCCTTATGGTCCTCGTCGGATGGGTAGCGTTCAAGGCAGTATCAGGCATCTTCTGGATACTCAGTGTTGTCGCTCCGATATTCCTCATCATGGCATTAGTTCTTAACCATACTGTTGTCACAGATTATATCAAGAAAATATTCAAATTACTAAAGGAGGATACTGGCAAAGGCCTTCTCTACACTGTAGGTACTGTTGTAGGATACCCTGTAGTAGCAGCATGGTTAGCATTCAAAGCATATGCGACAAGGAACTCTAGAAAGCAGAGACAGTCTAAAGCTAAGAAGAAAGAATATATCGACTACGAAGAAGTAGACATAGAAGACGAGGACTTCTTAGAACTGGAAGATCTTAGTAAAGTCAAACAAAAAAATGCACAGCCACAAAGTCGCAGTGACAATTCTTATGATGACATGTTCAACTAATTAAGTGTACGTATTATACTTTTCTGTTGTCATACTTATAGCTTCTGCCTATTCATATCTTATCATATATATCCTACGTAGATGGGGTAACATACAGACCTTAGAGGGTAATACCCGAAAGCACCCTCAGGGACAATTAGGTGTAAGCATTATCATACCTGCCCGCAACGAAGCTCAGAATATTACAATGTGTCTTAACTCCATCTTAGGCAATGAAGATATCGAATCCATCAACCCACAGATAATAGTTATAGATGATCACTCTACTGATGATACAGCTCAGGTAGTGAGAGAGATGCAAAGCGCTTACGTAGAAGTATTCTCCTTAGAAATAAATAGAAACACAGATGGTCCCATCAATGCCTACAAGAAGGCAGCTATAAGCTTAGCGTTATCTAAATGTAAGCATGACTTTGTCATACAATTAGATGCAGATACAGTAGTGCCGCAAGAGTATCTGAGGACTATCACCATGTATCAGAACACCTACAAAGCAGAATTCATAGCAGCACCAGTAAAGTTCTATCCCTGTAATAATCTTCTGCATCACTTCCAACAACTTGATATTCTGGGTATGATGGCAGTCACTGGTGCAGGTATACAATCTCAGAAGTGGCATATGGCGAATGGCGCTAACATGAGTTATAAGAAAGCCAATGTCCGATTTGGTCCGCAAGACTTAGCCTCTGGAGATGATGTCTATGCGATACAGAAGATAGCTGAAGAGAAACCAGAATCTATATACTACATCAAAGATCCAAAAGCGGTGGTAACAACAGCACCAGTGAACACTTATGCTGATCTGTATCAACAAAGAATACGATGGGCGACGAAGAATAAGAAAATGCCGAATCTGACGATGCAATTAATGATGGGAATCCCATTCATTAATGCATTATTGATATTGGCACATATTCCGATGATGTTTTTGTTAGGTATGCCAGCTGTCTTGCTATTCGCATTTCATCTCATGATCAAATTAATGATCGACTATGTATACCTCAAAGAAACCACAACACACTTTGATGCACAAGAATCTATGAAGTATTTCATACCCGCTAATCTCATGCACGTCTTCTACATAAGCGGGATAGGCGTATTAAGTTTTTTTATAAAAAAGTATAAATGGAAGGGTAGGACGGTTCATTGATAAAATCCTACCTCCTCTTATACCACATCCAAGCTAAAATAGCACCTGCAACGGCACCACCGATATGTGCAAAGTGAGCTATACCCGAATCGGCCCCTCTGACTCCCTGGAATACATCAAATGCAATAAGGGCCATGGCAAGATATTTAGCCTTGATAGGAATAGGTGGAAAGAGCAACATCAATCTCTGATTAGGAAATAATACAGCAAATGCTACAACAACACCATAGACAGCACCTGAGGCTCCTAGTATCGGTGTGAAGAAAGTCTGTCCCGTCTGGAGATATGACATATAGTTAATGCCTTCATGAGCGATGATGGCACCAAGTCCACTGAGTAGGTAGAGTGTAAGGAATCTCTTAGGCCCCACAAATCTTTCTACCATCGGTCCAATGAAAAATAGAGACAGCATATTAAAGCCAAGATGCCTAAATACTGGTGCATGAGAAAACATATGTGTCACCAGCTGATATGGTTGAAAGCGAGGGCTGTCAAGCATAAAGTACAATTTCATATCAGGTAGGAATGTTCCT
>CALLAG010000387.1 GCA_938002705.1 uncultured Saprospiraceae bacterium
TACCTCTTAACATAACTTTCTCACCAAAGTAAAAATCATAACTGATTCCTATGTTAAGCATAGATGGTAATTCGAAGCCTTCAGCTCTTTGGTTAAAAGAAAGCTGAAATGTACCATCGCCCGGATTATCACCTTGGAATGATAGCCCTTCTCCACTGAATTTCATAGGAGACCCTACATTCCTTAATGATATACCTAATCGGAAATTGTCTTTCTCACCTGAGACATACTGTACACCTGCATCTATTGCAAATCCGAATGCACTCACATTAGGTAAAGATTCTGATATCGTTCTGAATAATATACCTACAGAAATCTTATTGTCATAAGTATGGCTATAACCCAATCCAATATTAAAAAATGAAGGAGAGAAAGTCGCTCCTGTTCCTGCTGGACTATCTTCTGTCGTAACGGTATTTTCTCCAAAGTCTACAGCCATTAATGAAACCGCAAATGATCCATTAGAGCCTATCTTCTGACCATAACCGAATGCATTAAGATTAACACCTGATCCGTCATAGAGTCTTGTACTAGATAAGACAAGTTCTTTGCCACTTATCCTTCCTATTCCAGCTACATTAAGCCTCATCGCTTCTATACCCATTATAGAAGATGTATTTAATGTATGTAATCCTCCACTTCTTGCCCATGGGTTAAGTAGTAGTTCTGCTGCACCAGATTCTCCTTGCCTATCAGGATTACCAGCGTACATTGTACTGGCCATCATTACAAACGCCAATGCCAATGTGATTAATTTATATTGAGTTTTCATGTTGTTTCTTTTATTCATTTTTTGATTATAATCCTGATGCATCAAATTCTCTATTAATACCGAACCACTTAATGGTTCTCTCTTCGCCTAATGCAGAAACATGTATGAGATATACACCACTAGCTACAGGAATACCCGCATAGTTCTCTAGATCCCATCTTACATCTGGATTAGTCTGACGGCTTGTAACACCTGGATTAGAACCGCCTTTGATAGATGGTTTTTCATCACGCTTGAATTCTTGAATAAACTTACCATCTAATGAGTAAATAGTAATGGTTGCATTATCTGGTAGATTAGTGATCTTAACTGCCTTATCAAACTTACCCGTCTCATAAGTAGAGTATGCATAATAAGGATTAGGTACTACATTAACATCAGCAAGTATTCCTTCATGTGGCTCTTGTGTAAGATCCACTGCCTCCTTGTTCCTAATCTCAAATTCGTATAGAGGATACTCTTCTCCTTGAGTTGCAAGTACACAACCATTAGGGTTTTGAATACTAAATGTTGTCTCTAAATTATATGGATTCTCTACCCTTAATTTGACAGTCATATCATTAGGTATGAGTCCCTCCGAAATAGGTAACATCTCCTGACCTTCTTGTAAGTAAGTCATAGAAGTCCATGTAACAGACTTAAGAACATCGATTTTCTCAAATAAATTAAAATCTTGATTTAATCTAGTAAATAGATCTTGGCAACCATCATATTCTTGTCTCGTTACATATATATAGTGATGCCCACCCATAACCAAGCTAAGTGGCGTTAATCCTGCTCTTCCGTCTTGGAATAATGAATCAGTAGGATTATATATTAAGTCTTGACCTTCGCTAAACAATGAATTCTCTCCAAAGAAAATATTCAATCGCTTACCTGTCTCGACATCTACAGCATAACCAGGAAAATAACTCTTACCTACAGTACCATCTCCTAATGGTGCTCCATTCATATCTATAGAAGGTGTATCTCTAAGATCAAACATCTCAGTATTACCAACCGTGCTGCCCTCTGCTAAGTAATCTTCAGTCGCTGTCTCTACAACGATACATTCTGACCAGAGGGACTTATCAGAAGTGAATATGATATCTACGTTATTAAGATCTCTTAATTCTGTGTCTATAAAATCTTGCGATGCTCCAGACTTCCATCCTGGTGTCAGATAGAAAGGGAATAAGTCAGATTCAATTGCTTGCCTTCCTGATGCCAATCTGAATGGATACCAGTAGCCGTCACCCAGATTACTGAATCGACTATTAGGGTCTAATTCATTTTGCAGCTGCATAGGACCAGTCTTGAGAAAGTCAAATACTGGCGTTAATAGACCACCAAAAGTGGCATCTTCATCTCTTACTCCTACAAACCAGTTGTCTCCCGTAGGATCTTGATAATCTATAAAAGCTGCAATGGCTCCATTGTTGTCATTAGCTCTTCTTCCTGGCTCAGGTCCAGGCTCAGCTGTCTGGCCTATAGAAACTGAGAATCCATATTCTGTGATAATTTGCTCGTTAAGTGCATCTATAGTTTGTTCTGATGCTATAACGACTCCATTAGTTACATCGGTGAGTTCCCATGTCACTCCTGGATTAAGTCCACATTGTAAGCCGTCTCCGAAGCTTCCTACTAATTGTAACTGGAACACTCCATTCTTAACTTCTAGTGGGTTATAGATTTTTACATCTATAGGACCTGCACCTTCTTCATAAAGTATGTCTCCATTAAATGATCCATCAAGAATCGTAGAATACATAGAATCATCAAGATCTAATACATTACCACCTACTCCTACTCCAGCTTTACGTGTGATTTGTACACCGTCGCCGTATTGAGCATTAAGCCCTTGATATACTATAGGTCTCGGAGTAGCACTATATACTCTAATGTTTCCTCTTCCTTCTAGATATGGTCTTTGTTGTGTCTCCACAGGATTATCTTGATCAAATACAGCAAACTCATTGTGAGCATATGCTACTACCATATAGTAGTACGTTTTGTGATTAATCAATTTGCCATCACCTGTTGCGAATGCGTCAGAAGTAATACTAAAAGTATGTTCTATACCTTGGTCAGCGCCATCGACTTCTCTTGTAGGAGTCCAAACTAAATCTGTTGTACCAAATACCGGATTAGATATACTCTCCCAATTATATATCTCAGTCACACCGTTAGCTACATCTACCTGTCTTACAAGGATAGCATTTTCTATATCATCTAACTGTTGGGGTGCAACAGTGGCATCACGCAATTGATATATTTTATATCCTTCAAATCTGAATATTCTTAGAGAATCTTCAATCTCATCTGAAGAAAGTATATCTAATTCTTCATATAATTCGAATGCATTATTAGAATCGATCGTATCATTAGTAAGTACTAATATGATTTCTCTATCTAATTCTATCGTACACATATCTGGTGCATCTGGACCATCTACGATATCAAAACATACATCAAATAAATTCTGTGCAATATCATCAGCAGCTAATAACTTACCAAGACTTGGTCTCGGGTGAGATACATCTGGAACCCATACTGCACCTATTATAAGCTCATTTCTATCTCCTGGCTTCAATAAGAAAGGACCTGAAGATTGTACTGTTCTTCTATCACCGAAAGGCAATGCTTCTTCTGACATAGACCATCCTCCAGGCTGATTAGGCGGATCTGTAAATGCATATGAGGTAAAATCTGTACTCGATGGATCGAATCCACTTCCTCCAGCTGTAAGACGCGTTCCGTCATTCCAGTTACCTGTCAGGTAATTATAGAATTGCTCAGCACCTGCTGGGTCAGTCGTCTGTGGAGGATTAGTACCACCTGCAGCTCCACCTCTGTTGTAATATATAAATGATGACATCCCAAGCTGAACTTTAATGTCTGGCTCCTCTAATGACTCAGGGTCTACAGGAAGGATAGATATAGTATCCCCGATTGCGTATAGGTCTGTATCGTAAGCTTCGTCAGCTATACCTATGACATGTGGCTCTCCTAGTCCACTTGTATCTATATTAAAAGGACCTAATGGACCTCTAAAGTAATCGGTACCTATCATAGGGATCTGGTCACAGTAAGTAGGTGTGACTCCACAATCACAAGTTCCATTTTCTCCATCTAGTATATCTTCATTATAAGTGTATGCTAGACTTCTACTCACATCACAACCTGCATAGTCATCAATAGAACAACCTAAATCTGCATCTGTCCACCATCCAAAATAAGCATCTCTGATATCAGTAGTGGCTCTATTAATCAACTTATATCTCTGGAATGTCATGTCATTAATCTCATCATTAGTCGCATAGGCGAATGACTGCACTTGTATCTCCATCTGAATGGCGTCTCCACGTGTTAAGAAGTGGCTATTACCAGCATCATTATAGATCCAGAATATCATCTCATCTGGCACTAATTCTTTAGCACTCTTACGGTCAAATGCTTCACAACCTCTTATGTCAATTATAGGGAAATCTCCTCCAAGTGGATCATAGATACCATTCTGATCTTCATCCCAATATGCGCCTAACCCTGCTGATGTAGATGGTAAGTCAAAAGGAAATTGATCTCTAAAGTAAGGGTTATCGTTTCCTGGCCAGTATCTGACACCTTCTGGTACAGAATCTATTTCAAATTGATCACCAGGCTGTAACTGCTCCCAATATCTGATCGCTTTTTCTACATCAGTACCTTGGACCTCAAAGAATCTATCCCATTGCTGACAAGTATCACGATCAGTTATCCCAGTGGTCTCACTAAGTGGACCTGGATAAAAATCTGTGTTTCCATTAGATCTATAATCTGTGGCTGCCATCTTAAGGTTACCTGCTGGATCAAAACCACCTAACCATACTGCTGCAGCAAATATAGAAGACACCTCGTCTAAGCCTGAACCTACTGGAACTGCTGGTACTACATATCGTCCTACAGTCGCCTGAGGATCCCACCATACATCACCACCCGTAGTTAGTCTTGCTCTCACATTATTAACATTCTGGTCTGTCTGATTAGTTGCTTCAGTACAATCTTGCATCCTTGATTCTAATGCAGTAATACCTGATGGCTTTTGGCCTTTTCGCTCTGGGTTAATGTGGGCTGATACTTGTGTATAGCACAACATTATAATAAACCCTATTAGAATATGCTTCATATTATTATTGATAATCATAATTTTCTTTCTTAATAAATATTTAGAAATTGATGATAGTACCTAAGAAAATCTGTCTTGGTGCAGAGAAATTATTTGGATTCTGAATTCTCCAATTATAATTAGCTAAGAAACTTTCTACACTTAGATTCGTATCTTCTATCTGCTGTAGTCTCTGCTCTCCGAAAGTACTTAGGAGGTAACCATCGTTATCAGGATCACCTGATACACTGTATACCCCTCTCACGTTATCTCTATCCAAGATATTCTGAATTCTTAAGTAAACATTGACACCTAAATATCTCTTAGACTCTTCTGATAATTTAAATTGGAAATTTTTATCTATCTGGAGATCAGCAGATAGTATCCATGGTAATCTTGCACCGTTAATGTTCTCTCTCACTGAGCTTTGTAGTGGTGCTATGATATTTCTGAAAGTAGAATATGGCCTTCCTGATACTGTCGTCATTAATAAATTGAAGCCAGTATTAGCCAGTATATCTAAGTTGCCTATTCTCGGACCATTGTATGTCTTACCTGATCCATAACGATAATCTGCTACCGCTGTAAATCTGTGTCTCTCATCGAATGATAGTGGTAGCAACGTTCTAACATTAGTATTAGGATTAAATCCTGCTGAAGAGTTAGCTCCAGAACCAGAACCATCTGCAAACTGTAATGTGTAAGTTGCATTTAACTGGAAGTTACCCGTTCTTCTCATATCATAACCAAACGAGAATCCTTTTACAGTACCAAAATCTATGTTGCCATATGTCTGATATTGTGTGACTGTAGGTACAAACTGAAAGAATCTTGCTTGTATCATATCTCTCAATTCTTTGTAATAAGCAGATACCTTAATCGCTGAAGAGTTAGATATTTTCTGTTGGAATCCTACCTCATAATCAATAGTCTTTTCTGGTTTAAGATCAGGATTATTAGCAGGGTTTGTATTAGAAGAAAATCTTGATCCTGCGTTAAAGTAATAATAGTCCAATGCTGTAGCCGTCACATTAGATGGTGGTCTTTGTACTAAGATATCATAGTGTGCAAAGAAACCAGCATCTTCCGATATCGGAAAAGAGAATGCCAATCTTGGCATAAAGTTAAGCTGAGGATCATAATCTTTAAATGACTCATCTACTTGGAAATTAGCATTCTGTGGATTTCTTGCTTCAAGATCAGTCTCTACGAATGATGGCGTTATTAGTCCTCCTCCAAAAAGTAGATTACCATCTGTAGCTGTTCCATCTGGTCTAAACCATTGTTCTCCGCTTCTGTATCCGATTACTGAATTAGATCCATCACCTTCTACATATACCTTATAATCATCACCTACAGATTCTGGTTGTTGCTGATCTAAGTTTCTACCGAAGAAATCTGACGCTTCTTCTATTCTATTAAGTGAGAAAGGATCTCTTAGCACCTTACTATTAGCATCATAATAATCTATTCTGACTCCGAGTCTGAATATTATATCCTTATAAGTAAACTTATCTTGTATATAACCTGCTCCATATATAGGGTTCCAAGGGGCTACTAAGAATGTGTTATTACCATCAGCATCGACTCCTGTAAAGAAGTCATTAAACGTATTACTTGCACTAGTCTTATTACCGAGATAATCGTATCCTACATAGTTAAGATTAAGACCTCCAAAGTTATTAAGCTCTTGTGGAGAGAATAGACTTAAGTCTAAGTCATTAGGATTAAGACCATCTACATTAACATACTCGTCTATTGCTTGACCTGTTAAGTCCCTTATATTAAATAAGAAACCATTAGAGCTCACGTCCAAACTATCTACTGTATTACCAGGTGCATATTGTGTAAACTCAAGATCGTTAAACATGAAAGTGCCTACGACATTATTAGTATCTACACCATTGAGGTGTCTATTAGCTTCAAGTCGCATTAACTGCCACAATCTTTGAGGATTCATTGACCATGATCTGTCTGTACGTTCCTCATACATAAATCCAAACTGGATACTATGCTTACCTTTCTCAGATCCTCCTGGCACGAAATCAAAACCACTTGTCACATTGACAGTTAGAATCTCATTCTCTTGTTTACTTGATAGGTTATACACCTGACCTACATTACTATATAGTCCCCATGCCCCATTAACGATAGGTTCTAAGAATCCATTCTCAAAATTCATCCTACCAAGTACAGGATTAACATTAGGGTCAGCCATGAACTCACCCTCGTCACTTAACTCTAAGTAACCTTGATGTGCAAATAATGCTCCGTTACCCAAGTCAATAGCTTCTCCATTCCAGCTACCTGGATCAGTCAAGAATGAAGCTTGTGGAGCCCATGTTCTTGGCTGGTTACCAAAATATCCGTAGTTAAAGAGATTATTTTCATGTCTTACATCCTCATTTTTATTTTGAGTTTTTTCATACCCTACCTGTATAGAGTATGACGCATTTCTTATGATCTGCTCTTTACGCTCACCTATACTTTCAGCATCAAAATTCTGATTCCCTAACTTATGTCTTAACTTGACATTAGCTCTGTACCCTTTGTAATAGCCGAAAGGATTATTCCTCCAGTTGTATAATTCCCATGCTCTACCTACAGAAAATTGGTTTTTACTATCAAAGTATGATCCCGAAAATGCAACGTCCACATTCTTAGATATACGGGCATCTATATTTCCACTTAAGTTGATGTCTCTATCAGTATTATTAGGATTAGTCTCTAATAATTCTACTCTTGCAGGATTATCTAATCCTCTATCTGTTACGAATTCTGCTGATGGGAATGTTGTACCATTAAACTGTAGTGTCGGGTTAGCTTCTAACTCGTCTATCAATGCATCGTTAGCTCTATACGTTCCTACACTTGATGGAGTATCATCATTGATATTTCTGTATTGTCCGAAGAATCTGAATCCTAATATTGATTCTCCTTCTTTATTTTTTAATATAGGTCCTGTTAAGTTACCATTGATAAGATTATATCCATAAGGATCTAAATACTGCGATGTCTCCATCTCAAGACCACCAGAGAATTTATTAGAAGGGCCTTTAGTTGTGATCGAGATAATACCACCTGTCACATCTCCATATCTTGCCTCTATACCTCCTGTGATAATCTGCATTTGTTCTATCTGTGCTTGTGGCATCATATTTCCAGCACTGGCAGCACTAATTCTTACACCATCTATGTAGTAGTTAGTTGCATTAGCTCTCGAGCCTCTTATGGATATATCACCATTATTGGACACTGATACACCTGCAGAAGTAGCCGCTATTGCACTAATATTCTTAGTAGGAAGATTCTGGATACTTTCTGATGTAAGAGATTGCCCTTGTGTTGTATTATCAAATTCTACGAGAGGAACTCTGTATTCTTTGATGACAATTTCTTCTTCAGTAGCTAGGACACTCCTTTGTTCTAACTCGATATTAACAACGTTGACTTTTCCATCTTTTGCCACCACACCTGCAAGTCTTTGAGATTGGAGGCCTACAAAAGAAGCCTCTATATCATAACTACCTGGTGAGACGTCAGTAAATGAATAATTACCATCAAAATCTGACTCAGTACCTGATATAAGAACATCATTCTTATATAGAGCAACAGTAGCAAATAATACAGGCTCTCCTGTGTCTACTTCTGAAATCTTTCCTTGAATTGTTGTTTGACTAATCGCGATTGTCGTGCAGAAAAAGGCAATAATCAGTAGGGTAAAGCTCCTTAGCATTTCGTTTCTTTTATTTTCATGAAAATATGAACCTCACAGAGGTCCACAATGTTAACAAATATTTAAAGTCTCACAAAACTTTAGTTCGTCGAAGTCTCCACATCGACATCTTGATGTAGTCGTTTGATCCTATTAAGTAAGACATCTGCTATACCCAATAAGGATTGGTGTGTCCACCCTGCTATGTGAGGGCTCACCACGACATTTTGCATAGAAAATAGGGCATTATACATGTTTTGCTCATCCTCTGAGTAGGTATGAGGTTTTTCATTTTCGAATACATCAAGACAGGCCCCTGATAATTGACCATTTGTGAGACCATTTATAAGTGCATTAGTGTGGACAACTTGTCCGCGAGAAGTATTTATAATTATAGGGTGGCAAGTACATTTTTCGATAAAATCAGCGTCGAGCATGTGGTTTGTCTCATCTGTAAGAGGTACATGGAAGCTAATTATGTCACAATTGTAGATCATTGACATGTCAACACGCTCATTATGAGCTACATCTGAAGCTATCTGAGTGACATATGGATCATAATAAACAATGGTTGGGTCAAAGCCTCTTAACCTTCTGGCAAAAGCCTGTCCTGTATGGCCATATCCTATAATGCCCACTCTTCTTTCACTTATCTCAGTACCTCTATGGGCTTCTCGGTTCCACATAGACCGTCTTACTTCAGAATCTGCTGACAATAATTTGTTACTCAGTGCTAGTAACATACCTATGGCATGTTCAGCAACGGCATTACAATTACCACTGGGGGTATTGATCACAGCTATACCCCTACTCTTAGCCGCTTCCAGATCTATAATCTCAAGACCAGATCCTAATCTTCCGATAAACTTGAGCTTATCAGCTTTAGCTATCACGGCAGCAGTCATTTTAATCTTACTGTTGATAATGACTCCTGTAAGGTCATCAATCACCTCTGAGATGGTATTAGGATCAAATCCTTGCTCATAGATAGGCTCATATCCTAATTCTTCCAGCTGAGTTATTAATTTTGGATGCACATAATCCGTAATAAGGACTTTCGACATAATGTATTAGATGTATTAGAAGTGACTATTAGGGTGCAAAGGAAAGATATTATAAAATAAAAATTAAAAGAAGTGATTTTTAAAGCATAAGTCATAAGTGTAGTATGGAAGAAAAAATAATAGAACTCATCACTCATAACCTTGGCTTATCAAAAGATAAGGTCAAGAATACCATCAACTTACTTAAAGATGGATCCACTGTACCATTCATAGCAAGATACCGAAAGGAAGCTACTGGCTCCTTGGATGAAGTGGCGATAAGAGACATAGAAAAAGAACTCAAAAAATTAGAAACTCTAATAGATAGAAAAGAACTCATCTTATCTAAAATCAAAGAACAAGGTGCCCTGACAAATCAACTCAAAACTAAAATCGAAAATTGCTGGGACAGCACCATCTTAGAAGACATCTATCTACCATACAAGAAAAAAATCAAAACTAAAGCCACTGTAGCCAGAGAGCAAGGCTTAGAACCACTTGCAGAATACATCACTCAGCAAGGTATGGGTGATCTAAAAACTGTCGCTAAAAAATACACTAATAAAAACGTCCCAGATATCGATGCTGCACTCCAAGGTGCCAGATACATCATCGCAGAATGGGTCAACGAAAATGAAAAATGCAGAGAACTCATCAGAAACGAGTTCAAAAAATATGCTATCATCAAATCTAAATTGATAAAAAGCAAAAAGGAGCTTGCCAGCAAATACGAAATGTACTTCGATTACGAAGAAAAACTCAATAAAATCCCCTCTCATAGATTACTGGCCATGTTCCGTGGAGAAACTGAAAAACTCCTACGTGTAAAAGTTATTATCGATGAGGAAAATGCGGAAAAGAACATCATCAGATTAATGGTCTCTAATACGCAGAGCCCTTCGTACAATCATATTGTATCTTCCATTCAGGATGCACTTAAGAGAATGCTACTCCCCTCGATAGAAAACGAAACAAGAAAAACGGCCAAGCAAAAAGCAGATATAGATGCCATCAGTGTATTCTCTAATAACCTCAAGAACTTACTACTCTCTGCACCATTGGGGCCCAAACGTATATTGGCATTAGATCCGGGATTTAGATCTGGTTGTAAGGTGGCTGTCTTAGATGAGACGGGCTCTCTCATTCATGACACAGCGATATACCCTCATCCTCCCCAGAATAATGTCGATGAGGCCAGTGCCGCCATCCAGCACCTATCTCACCTATATCAGATACAAGCTGTCGCCGTAGGTAATGGTACAGCTGGAAAAGAGACAGTCCGATTTATAAAAAATATAAAAATAGACCAAGACATAGACATCTACTTCGTCAATGAGAGTGGAGCATCCATCTATTCTGCATCAGAAATCGCCAGAGAAGAATTTCCTGATAAAGACATAACAGTCAGAGGCGCCGTATCTATAGGCAGACGACTGATGGACCCACTGGCAGAGCTCGTCAAGATAGACGCTAAGTCTATAGGCGTAGGACAATATCAGCACGATGTAGAGCAGAACCTCCTCAAAGAAAAACTCAATGACACTGTCACCGACTGCGTACATGCGGTAGGCATTAATATCAATACAGCAAGCCAGCATATCCTTACACATCTGTCAGGATTAGGACCAGTACTGGCACAAAACATCATCAACTACAGGACAGAGAATGGGACTTATAATAAGATAGGAACCTTACTCAAGGTCCCACGTATGGGTAAGAAATCTTATGAGCAATCAGCGGGCTTTCTCAGAATTGTAGAAGGCAAGAATCCGCTCGATAATACAGGTGTGCATCCCGAAAGATATAGTATTGTAGAAGCGATGGCCCGAGATCATAATTGTGATATCAGCACACTCATCGAGAACAAAGAACTAAGACAATCGATAGACCTCAATAAATATATTACTCCAGACTGTGGTAGACCGACACTTATAGATATCATGAAAGAACTGGACAAGCCAGGACTCGATCCTAGAGGTGCTGCACAACC
>CALLAG010000388.1 GCA_938002705.1 uncultured Saprospiraceae bacterium
GTAAAATATCATAGTGCATAAGATCCTCATCATCATACCTACTTACAATGAGATAGAAAATATATCTTCTATCATTAATGCTGTATTGGAAATATCGCCTCAGTATCATATTCTTGTTGTGGATGATAATTCTCCTGATGGGACTGCGGATATCGTTAAGTCGATGAAGAAGGATTTTGGTCCCAGATTAGATATCATAGAGCGTGAAGGTAAGTTGGGCTTAGGCACTGCCTACATAAAAGGCTTCCAGTATGCATTAGAACATGACTATGATTATGTCATGGAGATGGACGCAGACTTCAGTCATAATCCTCAATCTATAGATGCCATATATAAAGCTTGCCAAGCTGATGGCGTTGGTATGGCTGTAGGTAGCAGATACGTCAAGGGTGGGGGATTTGTCAATTGGAGTAAGTATAGACTCTTCTTATCATATGGTGCATCTATATATACACGACTTATAACAGGAATGACTGTAAGAGATGCGACAGCAGGATTCGTGATGTATAAAAGAGAAGTCTTAGCAAAGATGGATCTCAGCAAAATTGAATTTATAGGCTATGCCTTCCAGATAGAAATGAAATACTATTGCCACTCCCTCGGCTACAAGATTGCCGAAGTACCTATCACATTCGTAGATAGAGAACTAGGCACATCTAAGATGAACTCGTCTATTATAAAAGAAGCAGTGTGGGGTGTGATCAAGATGCGGTTCCGGGATTATAGTAGTTAGTTTTTTTTAGGCTTCTTTCATTTAATATAATTCCATAGGACTTATCATGTTTACTCAAAAAATAAATACACATATTTCGTATTTTAGGAGTTCTTAAATTTCTTTGTTAGCAGCAATCAGATTTCTAAAGCTACCTCTTATGAAAAGTTTTGTCAGTTATCTAATATGTATTTCATTTTCATTTCATTCGAACGGTCAGGTTGCAGGATTTAATTATATCCCATTAGAGTTCGAAACCCTTGAGCCAGAGTGGATACATGATATCTATGACAGCACGATCATAGGTCATGTGATAGATGAGAACCCCATCATTGAGTTTGACGGATATTCTCATGTAGTACGAAGTCAATATACTAATCCTCGGTATATAGTGAGAGATGATGCCGTATATTTAGTGTCAAGGTTTCAGTTTAATAATGATATAGGTGGAGCTATTGTAGAAAAAATAGACTTGGCAACAGGTCAGCCAGAATGGAAGACTGTCTTTGATCTTAGGACGCAAGATATAAGAGAGTATGCACTAAATATAGAGATAAAGGATAATCGCCTCGTATTATATTGCATTTACCTTAATGAAGACAACGGGCACTTAGCAACAATGATCGGTAATGGATTAGGGTTTCTGAGTAGGAAAGAATATGATATTGATACTGGCTTATTAGTGCAGCAGACTACTCCTGATACAACAGCGAATGATATAGTCTTACTAAGAAGTCCTTTGTATGATTCAGAGCTTCATTTCTTGAGCGATACAAGCATTCAAGTCATTAGACTCGGGCGAAAGTTTGAGTCAGGATCCTTTTTGGTTATTGATACCATGGATATGGATGGAGTAAGATTAACACCCACATATACATTATCACATGAGTTGTATTTGGATTGGGAGGATGTCTATGGTATTAGGGCTAATTTGTTTGAGAAAGACACCTTCACTGGTGAGATATATAGTATTGAATATTTTAAACCAAACTCTCAAGGACCTGAGGCGAGGACAAGTCAGCTGCTGAGATATAGCAAATATCATGGCAGGGAGATTGTCCCTTTTGAATATAGCAATTATGATAATGTAGTAGCAATAAATATAAGGCAGGTCACAGAGACACATCTTATCATGGATGTCCATAAGGAAGACAACATGGGGTCAGATTTTCTATTTGTAGATAAGGTGACTGGATCGATAGATAGAACGATATCTTATGCTAAGCAATTGGCAGATGGTTTTGATCTCTTCCTATACGAAGATGAAGTCATGGTTATGAACTTCAGTAAAATTGGCACCTATTATTATATGGACATCTATAAGAGTGTAGGATCGGAGATGCAATTGCTTAAGAGCTTTAAGTTAGGTTTTCCTGATTATATAATTAGAGGTAGTTCATTGCATATGTTGGATGATGGAGATTTTTTAGTAGAGTTTCAGTATCAGGGGCGTCAGAATGGTCTTCCAAGAGGAGCTTTCTCAGGTATAATGCGTATTACATCTGAACAGTTAGGATTAACGACTTCCACAAAAGAGGTCACTGATATAACTGTCTCTCCATTTAGGATCTATCCTAACCCCGCATCAGATGAATTGTATATAAATTCTAATGAAATAGAACCCTACAGTGTCATCATATATGATGTGATGGGGAGAAAGCAGATGTCAAGCAATGATCATACTGGTACAAGCAAAATTAATATCGAAGATCTCCCTCTGGGACAATACTATGTGCAACTGATCTCAAAGAATGATTCTTACACTACGAAGCTTATTAAAAATTAGTGATCTAAGTTAGCTCACCACTTAGATGAATTCTTCTCTAATCATATATGCAGTATGGGGTGTGATCAAGATGCGGTTTAGGGATTGTAGTAGTTAATGGTTCATAAGCAGAGTGCCACCCAGACAGATGGACACTCTAATTGCATATGCCTTTGCTCATAATTGCTCCATAATACAATTCATGTATTGATATTTTAGCTTCAGAACTAAAGTGCTGGCCCTATTCCGATACATCACTTATCTTAATATATGTAATCGTTACTTCCTCTTCTTCTACTTTTAGGTCTAAGCAAATCTCGTTTTCGCCGTTTTCTAAATTAGCTGGTTCTGCTGCTCCATAATCACATCCATATCCAGCTGAGCTGCACGATGCTAATGATAAAGAGATAAGAACGATGGCTGCAGTTGCAATTTTGATAGGTGTGACTTTCATGGTACTATTTTATTGGTTAGAAATTACAAGTATTAACTACTCTCAATAGCTGATTAGTATTCCAAACAGCTGTATAGATCAATATTTTCGATATATATCTACTCGTAATTAGAACATATTACATATTTATATAATATATTTATACTTGATCTACTGATATATAAGTACTATAGTAGGATCAGAGAAGGTGTTTGACTATATATATCACTGATAATAAGGCTACTATATAAGTACATTATGATATATGTATAAGTAGTACACTTACAGTATTTTACGTATTTGAAAATATTATCATTTATTTGTGAAATAAAATGGGTTAAAGTGGGAAAAAGTGGAGAAGTGATGTACATTTGATCTATCGACCGATAAATAAGAAAGATATGTTCCAGTTGACTGGCGAATATGAATGCAAGATTGATGCGAAAGGTCGCATCAAGTTACCTGCTAATCTAATGCGCCAAATCAGTTCAGAGGGTACATATGATTTTACGGTTAATCGGGGTTTTGAGAATCATTTGATGCTCTATCCTCGTGATGTTTGGGAAAAAAAGACGAAGGAATTAAATCAACTCAACATCTACATTAAAAAGAATAGGGAAGCTGTAAGGTATTTCTATAGAGGTGCAACAAAACTCACAACAGATGCATCGGATAGAATTTTAGTACCCAAAAGTCTCATCGAGTACGCAGGTATTAGTAAGGAGATTGTGCTTTTCGCTTATCAAGAACAAGTTGAAATCTGGTCAAAAGAAGCATACGAAAATATGATTGGGCAAGAGCCTGATAATTTTTCAAGTTTAGCTGAGGAAGTTTTCGGAGGAGGTACACATGGTTCAGATCATGAGTGAGTATCATAATCCAGTATTACTGAAGGAGACCATAGATGCACTTGTTACACAACATGACGGTATATATATAGATGTCACCTACGGAGGTGGGGGGCACTCGAGAGAAATACTTAAAAATTTAGGTGCCAATGGGCATCTGATAGTCTTTGATCAGGATGGCGAAGCTGAAGGAAATGTAATAGAAGATAGCAGAATGACTTTCGTAAAGTCAAATTTTAGATATCTCTATAAATTCTGGAAGTGGCTTGACATGGGTAAGGTAGACGGTGTATTTGCAGACTTAGGCGTATCATCACATCAGTTTGATGCGGACTATAGGGGTTTTTCATATCGATTTGAAGCAGAATTAGACATGCGGATGAACGAGAATATGAGCCTTTCGGCAAAGGATATATTGGCTACGTACACAGTGGAGCAGTTGCAGAATGTCTTTTCTCGATATGGAGAGATAAGAAATTCTAAAACACTTGCCAAAGAGATCGTGGACGGTAGAAATAAGGGTTCATACATTATTTCGACTAAGGATTTGAATTTGATTCTTGATAGACTCAGAATAGGGAACTACAACAAATATTTTGCTCAAGTTTATCAAGCATTAAGGATGGAAGTGAATGATGAGATGCCAGCATTAAGAGAAATGCTGGAATCCAGTCTGCGCATATTGAAACCTGCAGGCAGATTGGTAGTCATCAGTTATCATTCATTAGAAGACCGTATGGTCAAGAGGTTTGTCAAATCAGGCAATGCAGATGGAACTGTAGAGCGTGATGCATTCGGGCAATCTCTTGCACAAATGAAGGTGGGTTCTAAGATTATAGTACCTACTGAAGAAGAACAGCGGATCAATGCACGATCGAGAAGTGCAAAGATGCGTATTGGAATTAAGATATGACTAAGCAAAGGTAATGAGAAACGCTTCGAAACATATTGGATTTATTTTTCTGCTCACACTATTAGCGATCATATACATCGCTAACACTCACCGTGCTGAGCGTAAGCTAAGGAAGATAAATGCACTTCAGAAAAGTGTCGATGATGCAAAGTCTCGCTACCAGAAGGTGATGAGTGATAATACGTACAATAGTACGGAATCACAATTGGCAAAGGAGTTAGCAGTGGAAGGGTTGAAGATTAATTCTCAGTCCCCATTTGTTATCAATTCTTCACAATAGTGTTGAGTTAAGAATTATGGATAGAAAAGCAGAACTATTATTACGTGTCTATTTCGTTTTTTTCGGATTCGTATTATTCGCTGCTATTATATATGGTCAGGTGATAAAGATCGCCGTGGTCGAGGGTGAGAAGTGGAAGAGTCAAGGTGGAAAGAATATCAAGTGGATAGAGATAGAGGGAGAGAGGGGCAACATTTATAGTTGTGATGGAGATTTGTTATCCACGTCTATACCTCAGTTTGACATATATGTAGATCTTAATACACCTACTGATAAGGTTTTTGATACTAATATTAAGATGCTTTCTCAGAGCTTAAGTCGTCACTTTGGTAAGTCTGCATCTCAGTGGAGTTCAGAACTTATTAATAAGAGGCATCAGGGTAAGACAGTGAGAAATTCTGGAGCTGGATATTATTCTCTGCTTAAGAATGTCTCTAAGGAAGAGCTTGATTTACTACAGAGCTTTCCTATGTTTAATCTGGGTCGCTATAAGGGTGGCCTTCAGTATGATAGACGTAGTACGAGAGAGAAGCCATTTAAAGGTTTAGGCTCAAGGACTATAGGTCTGGATAGAAAGAATGCAAGCATGGTGGGTCTCGAAAGGACTTATGATAAGCTGCTTAAGGGAGATGTGGAGAAGCGATTGATGAGGCGATTTCCTGGAGATGTATGGTTGCCATTATTTGACCCAGAAGAGATAAGTCGCCAGGTCGGAGCTGATATAGTAACGACTTTAGATATGCGATACCAGGATATCATGCATCGAGAATTAGAGACAACACTTATCAAAGAATCAGCTGAGGCTGGTACGGCGATATTGATGGAGGTAAAGACAGGTGCTATCAAAGCGATAGTCAACTTAGGTAGAAATGCTCAGGGTGATTATTCTGAGGATTGGAATTATGCAATAGCATCTTCTACAGAACCCGGTTCTACTTTTAAGTTGATGTCATCACTGGTATTATTAGAAGATAAGAAAGTGGATCTGGATACAGAAGTTTTCTTGAACGGAGGACGGATGAAGTTCTATAATAAGACAATGTATGATTCAGATATGCATGGTATTAAGAACGCAACCTTCAAAGAAGTTTTTGAGATGTCCTCTAATGTAGGAATGGCAAGTATGGCATTCAAGAATTACGGTAAGAAAGTAGACTATAAGAAATTCTACAATGGATTAGATAGATTAGGCATTACTCAGAAGACTGGTATTGAGATATTTGGAGAGCCAGAACCATTTATAAAAAATCCTTCATTGGCAGAAAGTGCATGGTCAGGATTGACGGTTCCATGGATGGCTCATGGGTATGAATTGAAGATGACACCGCTACAGATTCTGAATGTGTATAACGCTGTAGCAAATGACGGTGTGATGTTAAAGCCACATCTAACTAAAGAGATTAAAAGAGAGGGTAAGACGATAACAAAAGTTAGTCCTCAGATAATAAATAAAAGGATAGCAAGTCCTGAGACTATTAAGAAGGCTCAAGAAATGCTGACAAGTGTAGCCGAAAGAGGCACAGCACGAAAATTGAAAATAGATAATATAAGTTTCGCTGGTAAGACAGGGACAACAGTAATTAACTACTGGAAAAACCTCGATAAGAAAGAGTACAATGCATCATTTGCGGGGTACTTTCCTGCTGAGAATCCGGAGTACAGTATGATTGTCGTAGTCTATGAACCTAAAGGACAATTTTACGGAGCAGCAGTAGCTGGTCAAGTATTCGCGAGGGTTGTAGAGCGTCTATCGGGTATGAGTTTGAGTGTGATGAGTTCTACAAAAGTTGATCAAGATATCGCAGTAGAAAGTCACTCGGGTTATAATACGGACTTTAAGAAAATTCTGGATTATATAGGATTAGATTATAATGAGAGTTCTTCTTCTAAGTGGATAGAGATGGATGAGAAAGATGATGAGGTGATCATCGCTCAAAAGAAAATTACCAAGCGTAAAGTGCCAGATCTGAGAGGAATGGGCTTAAGAGACGCTACTTATGTTATAGAGAGTCTCGGCATGATAGCAGAAGCAGAAGGGGTAGGGCAAGTGTATAAGCAATCAGTGACTCCCGGTACTTCGATACAAGATCAGAAGATTAAGATTTATTTGAATTAGATAGTAGTTATCAAAAGTGATAATGGAATAAATTGAAAAGATTAAAAGACATACTTCATTCGGTAATTGTACGTAATCATGATGCAAGTCATGAAGGACATATCAGTGGAATAGCAATCGACTCAAGAAAAGTAAAGCCAGGGTATTTGTTTGTCGCTTATAAGGGCGTCCATCAAGATGGACATCAGTATATAGACAATGCCATCAAGGCAGGCTGTACGCATATTGTTCTTGAGGATGAGAGCTATGTCGGTCAAGGTAATGCGACTTACTTTCTTGTAGATAATGCAAGAAAGGTAGCGAGCAGAATCGCTGCTAACTATTATGATCATCCTTCTAAGAAGCTGAAAGTAATCGGTGTGACAGGTACTAATGGTAAGACTACGGTATCAAGTTTAGTATATGAGTTATTGACTCAGCTAAATGTTTCTGCCGGATTGATTTCTACGATTGATATAAAGTATAATCAGCAAGTTATCAGCTCTGTACTGACAACTCCGGATGCATTAAGTCTACAAGAATTATTCTATGATATGAATAATGCAGGAGTAACGCATGTAGTTATGGAGGTGAGTTCGCATGCATTGCATCAGGATAGAGTAGCAGATATCGATTATGATCTGGCGGTATTTACTAATATCACACATGATCATTTAGACTATCACGGTACTTTTTCAGAATATATCAAAGCAAAGCAAATGCTGTTTGATAATCTGGGTAGTGAAGGCGCAGCACTGATTAATATTGATGATAAGAACGGAGTCGTTATGGCTCAGCATAGCAAAGCTGATAAATATACTTACGCTCTGAAGAGGCCGGCAGATTTTAAAGCGAAAATCATTGCTAATGAGATAAGCGGCTTGCAGCTTGAGATAGATGGAAAGGAAGTGTATCTGAGAATGATCGGGCAGTTCAATGCATATAACGCATTAGCAGTATACGGTTCTGCAGTAGTTCTTGGATTCGAAGCTGATGAAGTATTGAGAATAATGAGTAATCTGAAAAGTGCTGAAGGTAGAATGGATTTCATACAAAGTGATGAAGTTAGCTATACGGCAATAGTAGATTATGCACATACCCCAGATGCATTGGATAAGGTGCTGAAAACATTGTCAGATGTCAAGAATAATGATTCTAAGATAATCACGATAATAGGAGCTGGTGGTAACAGGGATAAGACAAAAAGACCAGAGATGGCTATAGTCGCTTATGAAAATAGCGACATATTAATATTGACTTCTGATAATCCAAGGGATGAAGATCCCGAATTGATTTTAGAAGATATGATGAGAGGATTAGATAAAGAAGCGCAGAAGAAAGTCATGAAAATGACAGATAGAAAAGAAGCCATAAAGATGGCGACAATGCTTGCTAAGCAGGATGATATAATTCTGATAGCAGGAAAAGGACACGAGAAATATCAAGAGATAAAGGGGCAGAAGTATCCCTTTGATGACAAAGAAATTATAAGTGCATTAATGCACTAAAAACGAGATTATAAGTGCTTAAGTGCACTGAACGATATATAAGATTAGGTTCTATTATCATTCTCAGGTTGGTTTTAACAGTTGCAGTAGGGTCTTTCGGGTAAAGATTCGAAATCCTACTGTACACTGTTATTTTTTTTAAAAAGAATCATGCTATATCATTTATTTGAATATTTAGAAAAACAAGGTTTTGCAGGAGCAAGCCTGTTTCAATATATAAGTTTTAGATCTGGAGTTGCCATTATCTTATCATTGGTGATAAGTATATTTTTTGGCAGTAAGATCATACGTTCTTTGAAAAAACTGCAAATAGGAGAGACTGTAAGAGATCTCGGTTTGTCAGGTCAGAAAGAAAAAGAAGGAACTCCTACTATGGGAGGTCTACTTATCATAGTTGCAATTATCATTCCGACTTTATTATTAGCTGACTTGACTAATGTGTATGTCCAGCTCATGGTTATCACAACATTATGGTTGGGCTTTATAGGATTCGTAGATGACTATATAAAAGTTTTTAAGAAGAATAAGGAAGGTCTCAGTGGCCGATTTAAAATTGTAGGTCAGGTGGTCTTAGGTCTTTTGGTTGCTTTAGTGATGTTACTGCATCATGACATAGTAGTCAGAGTGCCAGTAGATGTAGCCCAAGCTAATAACTGGGAGATAACTACAGTCGTAGAGCAAAGGATAGCACAACTTAATCGTGAGCCAAAGACTATAAAAATGGCTTATGCTAAAGCGCCTATCACGAACTTACCATTCATTAAGAATAACGAATTAGATTATTCTTTTTTTGTTGGAGGGCAGAAAGTGCTCCTTGGAATTTTTTACGTTTTGCTGATCATATTCATAATTACTGCAGTCTCTAATGGCGCTAATCTTACAGATGGATTAGATGGTTTATTGACTGGTATCGCTGCGATTATAGGGGCAGCTTTAGGGATATTAGCATATGTGTCAAGTAACGTGATCATAGCCGAATATCTTAATATTATATACATCCCTTACTCTGAAGAATTAGTTGTTTTTGCTGCTTGTTTTTTAGGTTCATGCATTGGGTTTCTATGGTATAATTCCCATCCAGCGAGCATCTTTATGGGAGACTCTGGTAGTCTTATGATAGGAGGTATCATTTCGGTGTTTGCCATATTGATAAGAAAAGAATTATTGATACCTATTCTGTGTGGTGTGATACTTATGGAGACTTTATCTGTAACGATGCAGGTGTCTTACTTTAAGTATACGAAGCGAAAATATGGTGAAGGAAAGCGGATATTCTTGATGTCACCACTACATCACCACTATCAGAAGAAAGGTATACATGAGACTAAGATAGTCGTCAGGTTTTGGATAGTGACAATTCTACTTGCAGTATTAACGATCATCACGCTTAAGGTAAGATAGTGAAGACGGTAAGTATAATAGGAGGAGGTGAGAGTGGAGTGGGTGCTGCATTGTTAGCACATAATAGAGGTTATAAAGTTTTTGTTTCTGACTTTGGTTCTATTGCAGAAAAGTACAAAGCAGAATTATTAGAATATAAAATCCCTTTTGAAGAAGGGGGACATGATTTTGAAAGAATAGAGGATTCAGATATTATTATCAAAAGTCCAGGTATTCCAGATAAAGTACCATTGATTCAATTTTTAATTTCTAAAGGAAAAAGATCTATTTC
>CALLAG010000389.1 GCA_938002705.1 uncultured Saprospiraceae bacterium
TAGGTGTCGGTCAGGGTTATGCTGTTGTTATTGAGAAGTGTTAGAGTGATCAAAAATTGTCTGAATCTTGATTTAAGGATTTTTGGATTACTTGATTATTACTCCTCCTTTTTCATCTTGAATGCAATGAAAGATCTATTAATTAGATGCTTTGATCTTATGAGATATCTCCCTCTGGTCCATATGACAAAGAAAGGAAATCCGATATTCAGACATTGATCTCAATAGCAATAAGCAAAGGGACATATTCCCTCGGACTGATCAGATAATTTACTAAAACTCTATCTCCCTACCCTGCTGCGCAGTTTCCACCTCAGGAAGAATATCGCAATTATCCCAGAGACCAGAAACTAATGTCTGAGCATACGATAGAGGTAGGTTCTTTTCTATCATAGCATCAGCCGCTTTCTGATATTGATAATGGAGCTTATGGAAAGTGACTTGGATATCACCATCTTTAGAATCTATAATGGTATACCATGTATTGGTCTGGGCATCGTTAGCTGGCATTCCGATTACGCCTGCGTTGAGCCATATCTTATCTTCATGTCTATCTATGAATGGTAATCCACAATGTCCAGCAATGATGATATCTGAATCCTCACTTTGCAAGATACTATTCTTTTCTGCCCATGGTGTGGATTTAAATATGAAGCCACTCACGTTCTCTACTGTACCATGTATAACAGTCACTTTCTTACCCCCATATGAGAATTTGATATGATGGGGGATTGTTGTTATGTAATCTATTTGATCAGGTTTGATCTGTGCTTTAGCGTATGGATACCATTGTTTTGATAATAGATCACAGCGACTTCCTTCGCTGAAATTACATCCACAATCATCAGCTTGATCTAATAGATTCAATTCTACATTGCCGGCTATCGTATGTACATCCCACTCTCTCATGAAGTCCACACATTCTACTGGGTGAGCACAATAGGCAACAATATCACCAGTACAAATTATATTAGTTGATGGTATCTTATGATCCGCTGCAGATCGGTACAATGCTTCTAATGCATGTAGATTAGAGTACACACCACCGAAGACCAGAACGGGTCCATTAAGATCTCCTATATGCTTGATTTCTTTTTCCATCTTGTATACATGACTGGTATGAGATACAAAGTTATACATAATATTACTCCTACAATGTTAGCAGAAAGTAGCTTACTGTAAGGTCCTGAGAACTGAAAGAATGGAAACTCAAATTTCAAAAGATGAGCGATACCTATTATAATACCCCCAAACACAGAAAGATGGAATGACAACTTAGGTGCATCCAGAAACCATAATAAAAACACAGGCGTCAATCCTATCACCATCGTTCCACTGATCGTCGTAGCAGATAATATTGTAGGATTAAAGAATACAGGTATTGTACCAAGAAGGCAACCACCGACCATCAGGAGACGGCCTTTAGATATCGTTACTTCTTTGAATACTTTGACATCGATAACCATCATCTTACTGAATGAATTAAATGCACTATCTAGTGTAGATGCTGCTGATGTTATCATTATGAAATTAATCATAATCATCATCGATGTACCCAATAATTGTGAGACACCTACTGCTGCTTGCCCCTCTACGCCTACCGTACTGCCGTAGATTCCTATTACTGAGAATAACACGATACTTATACTACCTATAATGGTCGCAACAAAAAAACTATACAGCGTCATCTTAGGCGATGCTATGAATGCTCTGTCTGTCATCACCGGATCATGGAATGGATAACTGAATACCTGAAGTAATGCCACAAAAAGTAAATTAATCCCGCCAGCTGCAGTCCACTCTCCAGAACTCAAAATATTATTGACTGACATATTGTCTTTAGGTAAGATGATCGCCAGTATCACAAATAATAAAATGACAAACAATACCATCTGTATCATATCTGTCAGCAAGCTCGATCGCAATCCACCCTTTAGGGTGTAAGCAATTGTTAGAAGTGTAAAAACTATAATCGCTGAGAAATAACCACTCGATCCCTGCTCACCAAAATAGCTTCCAATGACCATCGTATTAGACCATACTTCATTCAGTAATCTAAATGATATCAGAATAGAAAAAACAACAATCGCAGATCTCCCAAAACGCTGATCTAAAAACTGATGAATAGAACTAAAGTGCCCTCGTACACGCATGTAGTATATGACGACACCTGCAACTAAGAACGATAAGTAATATGCTGCATAAGAGACACCTCCTACGATACCGTAGGACAAACCAAGATTAGCAGCATTAGTTATCGACTTAGCGAATATCCAACTAATAACAAGACTGCTTGTAAGCAATACGAAGCCAGGTTCTTTGTCCAATTTAGAACCTCTAAAAAAGTCATTAACTGTCTTGGCCCATGGTGATATGAAGAACAGCACCAGTGATGATGCGATGACTAATATCCATTGTATGGTGATGTCTGACAAGTAATGTTATTTTTTTATCGAAGAGCATATTCAAAAAGTACACTTAGACTTTGATACACTTAAGAATTTAGAAATGATTCCTACTTTTTTATTGGAATCTCATTTAAATCTAAATATTTTATTTTTTATTTAGCATTTGTCTCGCCGAAGGGCTTTCATTGGCTAAGGCTGATTAAACGTTTTCGTCCAATAAAAAACTCTGTATTTCATGAGTATCCTATTTTGCAAAATAATTATTTATTTCATAAACATTAATCTGCATCCCACCACACTTTAGCATTGATATTATTGCCATCTGTTGCTTGTGCTGCGGTACTAAAGTCGTCAGCATTAAGGGCTTCCTCGTCTGTAGGGTATGGCATTCTTACTGGTATCAAATCATCATTAAGACTTGCTGCTACTGTCTTTAGTTCTGGAAATCCAGTTCTTCTGTATTCTATCCAACCTTCGTAACCATTGATGATATTAGCGATCCATTTTTGTGTTATTATTTGCTTTAATGGATCGGCATCAGCTCCGCTTAGCTCAAAAGCCGCAGGACCAGTCGTTAAGTAATCCTGAGGCATTTCTGTATTCCAATATTCAAAAGCTAACTCTGTAGCTCTATTATAATTAATTGTAGGATTACCGAAAAACACACCTGTTACTGCCGCTTCAGCTATTAAATATTCTGTCTCCCAAGCCGTCATAAAATTAGCTTGGAGAAGACTTGTCTGCTCCCTGAATACGGTTCCGGCAAGAGAATAATCTGATATCGAAATAGATGTCTCTGATGCATTAGGTCCATTAAGCAATCCATTATAGACAGTAACGTCAGCGCCGGTGGGTCTGAAGAAAGTTTCTATTCTCGGATCATTATATTCTTCTAATATCTCTTGCATCGTTTCTGACATAACGTATAGATTAAAGTCACCCACTCTCGCTGTCGCTAATCTGAAATTATTAGGCTGACCATCTGTAAATGAGAAAGTCGCATTCTCGCTATTATCACTGATGAATCCCCCAGCATTTATAAGTTGAGAAAGTTCTATCGTTACATTCGCCACATCTTTTATTCGCATCAGATACTTCAACTTTAGAGACTTGGCGAATTTGACCCAATTATCCAGATTACCATCATACAAGATATCGCCTCTCAGTGACTGTGTACCTGAGTAAGACTCTAATGCTGTGATAGCCTTATTAAGATTATCGATGATACCATCCTCTCCCAGATATATATCTTCTTGTAGGTCATATACTGGAGTAACATTACCTACCCTACCTCGCAGTGCTTCGCTATATGGCACATCACCGAATATATCAGTTAGTGCCGCAGTCATGTATGCTTTGAGGATTCTTGCTGGACCTTCATATACAGCATCTATAGGATTCTCTAATGCCGCTTGCAGTATGAGTTCATTATCTCTTAAGTTGGTATAAATGATAGGCCATGGATTGCCACCAAATTGTGGTTCTGATAAACTGTGTCTATCAAACAAATTAAAATCAACAGCCGTAAAATATTGTCCCAACAGATTACCAGCTACGAATCCTTCGTAAGACATCTGCTCACCATAATCATAGATCACTTGTCTAAGTAAGAACTCTGTCTCTACCTCGATAGGTGCATTGGGATTAGTATTGATATTCTCAAAATCATCAGTGCATGATGACATCATCAACAACGTAATAACTACTAACGTGCTATATATATACTTCATAGTTTTCATATTATTAATCGATTTAAAATTTAGCATTCAATGAAACACCAATACTTCTCGCCGTAGGATATGACATATCCTCTACTCCACTGACGAAACTATTTCCTTGGACGGCTATCTGCTCTGGGTCAAAATGCGGTATGTCAGATATAGCAAAAACGTTACGAGCTATGAATGAAACTGTACAATCCTCTAATCCATTTAGGAATGTATTAGACAATAGTGAGTTAGAAAAACTATAACTTAATTGCAATTCCCTAAGCTTCAGATAGCTTGCATCATACATGTTATTCTCCTCATGATTTCTATCATAGAACTGGCGATAGTAAGTCTCAGGATTTATTGCGACATCATTAGCGACATATACAGGTTCTGCCTCTGTACCAGTATTCACAACACCAGGAAATATTAATCCTTCTTCTGGTCTGAATTCTGTCTCCTCTAATTGTCCACCTACTCCAGCTAATGCCTGAGTCCGACTTACAATCTGCCCTCCATATCTCCAATCAAATGTAAAGCCTAAGCTGACATTCTTATACTCAACACTATTAGTCATACCCAAAATAAAATCTGGATTATAGTTACCTAATTTCTTAAGGTTATTATCGACAGTCAATCTGCCGTCCTGACCAATGATAAAATCACCGTCCTCATTTCTAAGATATCCTGTACCCCATATATCTCCTATCTCACCACCTTCTTCTACGATAAACCATACCGTCTGATTAGGATTATCATAGACACGAGAATAACCTAATGTCAATGATCCCCCATCATTAGGAAGATCTCTGACTGTAGACCTATTAGTACTAAAATTAAAATTAGTATACCACTTCACATTACGTGTTCTGACTGGATTAAGATGCAGTAATGCTTCTACTCCTCTGGAGTGTACTGTCCCGCCATTAGTCACCTGCTGCTGGTACCCTGAGGAGATAGCTATCGGTAATGAAAGAATCTGATTACTATTATTACTGGAGTAATATGTCAGATCAAAACCTATACGATCATCAAAAAGTCTAAAGTCTACCCCTAACTCTATCGCTGTAGCCTGCTCAGGCAGTAAGCCCTCATTAGCTATAAAGTTCTGATCAGAAAAAGTAGGATTGCCTCCTACTGGTGTCTGAGGCTGGAATACACCTACCGTCTGATAGGGATTAGTATCATTACCTACTTGTGCCCAACTTGCTCTCAGTTTCGCAAAAGAAATCATTTCTGGAAGATCAACAACTTTAGACAATAAGAAACTTGCTGATACTGATGGGTAGAAGAAGCTGGTATTACTCGCATCATCTGGCGTTGCCAGTGCACTGGACCAATCGTTACGTCCTGTCACATCTACATACAAGAAATCATCGTAAGAAAACTTAGCGATACCATAGATACTATTAATACGCTTATCGCTGTCGTTCTGAAATACCTCAAGTGGCGATGCCGCATTAGATAACTTGAATATGCCAGGCTGTGCCAGACCTATCGCTTGTGTCTGTAGCGTACGAGCTGATTGATCTAAGCGATTAGCTCCCACTGATATATCATATCCGATCTTACTATTGATACGGTTATTGTAATTAACAAGTATATCTGTATTCGTCTCTCTATAGTCTACTTGGTGCTCAGCATATGCTCCATTGCTGAATCTATTACTACTGAATGATCTTCTGAAAGTTCTATCCTCATCTGATGAATCTAAGCCACTTCTTAGCATAACAGATAAGTGATCTGAGATACTGTAAGTCGCCGCTATATTTCCAAAAAAACGGTTTCTATCAAAAGCATTTCTATTCTCTAATAATATGAAATAGGGATTATCAAAAAATGTATAATTAAAGGAATACTGCTGTAAGCCCTCCAGACCTGGCTGCCAGTAATCTCTAAGCGACTCCGTATCTGTCTGTCTGCCCATCCATGCTACAAGACTGTAATTAATATTCTCAGAACCATATCCACTTGCTGGTCTGTTATCAGAAGAAGAATATATATAGTTAAGAGAACTGCTCACTTTCAACTTATCAGTAGGAGAAAAAGTAAACTTTCCTGCGATAGTCTGGCGATCAAGATTGACACCCGGGATGTAAGAATCACTTCTCATATCAGTCAATGATAATCTGTAACTACCCAGAGTATTCTGATTACTTATAGAAATATTATTAATCAATGTATTACCTGTCTCATAAAAATTACTGAGATTATCAGGGTTAGATACGAATGGTGTCGGTGTGATAGATGCATCACTATAGAGAGCCGTATCACCTCCACGTACAACTGTACCGTCAGCTAAAGTAACCGGACTATCAAATTGCGCAATATTTAATCCCGCATCTAACTCAGGACCCCAGCTATACGTTATATTGTCATTAATACCACCACCTAATCCATCTACGAACTCAAATACGCCAGAATTACCCTGGCCATATGTGTTCTGGAATTTCGGTAAGGCAAACGGAGAATCTACGAAGTAAGAACTATTATATGACACACCTAATCCTGAACTTTCAGTACCATCCTTAGTCGTGATAACGATGACACCATTAGATGCTCTCGTACCATATAATGCTGCAGCACTAGGCCCCTTTAGGACTGTAAGAGAAGCGATATCATCAGGGTTAATATCCATAGCACCATTACCGAAATCTACTTCTTGGAATCCAGCAGCCGCCTCATTAGTGACATTAATGATCGAGTTATTATTGACAGGTATACCATCTACGACGAAGAGTGGATTGTTATTGTTAAATGAAGATTCTCCACGTATCGTAATCTTAGATGTCGAGCCCACTCCCGTAGCACCTTGTGTCACTGTCACACCGGCAAGCTTACCTGATAGATTATCGAGAAAATTGACGGCTTTAATACTTGCGATTTCTTCGGCTTCTAATTTCTGAATAGCATAACCGAGATCTTTAGTATTACGCTCAAGCCCTAATGCTGTAACGACAATCTCACCCACTTCTAAAGTAGCCATATCCAGTGTCGCATTATAACTGGTCTCTTCCGTCACGGCTATCTCATAAGTCTGGAATCCCAGATAACTTACCGTCAGTCGGTCACCAGCATCTGCGGCAATCTCAAAGTATCCGACAGCATCGGTGATAGTCCCTGAGCCATCTGATTCATTATAGACTGTAGCACCTATCGCATAATCACCGTCAGCGGTGATCACTCCTGAGACAACATTAGATTGAGCTAAGACAAAAGTACTGAATGAAAGTGCTATAAGCACAAACAATAATTTATACATATAAAAAATAATTATGGATAGAAAAATTAAGTCAGCACCATCAATAATTGTGGTACTACTAAGTGGAAAATTAATTTATAATATTAGTTAACTATATGGAAGGAGGTGCACGTAATGGCAATATCTTACTGTAGTAAGCCCAGTTAGATATTAGATCTACATGAGTAGTAGGATATATATATGAGATCAAGTTTTGAAAGTATAATCCTAAGTGGTGTCTGGCAGATGCTATCCACGTAATTAGATTTTCACTTGTATTGATATCGCTTTTGACATTTAAGCTATAGACTTCTGTGGTATTAGATAACCATTGATACAGTTCCGAACCCAATGTAGACTGACACCATGACAATCCACAAAATGAATCAACATGGAAAGTATCTTTAGATAGTGTAAATAAATAGACACCACCATTCTTAGTCTTGCCTATGGTATGATGCCCTATCTCAAGTTGAGCTTGCGCCATAAGAAGATCTTCTCGTCGTAAGTCTATACAATCATTACCTATAACAATAATATTCTTATAGCCTTGAGCAAAAACCTGCTCTACAGCATGACCCAAACGAGTACCGAATCCGATGCCTCTTTGCTCAGATTCATTGACCTCTATAATATCAATGTTGGATGCTGATATGACATCTTTAGTGTGTGCATACATCCTATGTATAAGCCTATAGTTAGCCTTACGGCTATAGCTGAGACGCTTTCTGTCCATTTCTGACTCAGGCGTCAGCGTAAAATATAGTATGCAATTATCGTTATTCACTAAGGTCTAAAAGTAATTCTATATATCGATTATGTCATAATATTCTTATCTAAAAAAGCCAATTGATCATATATAATGCAATCATAGGACAATTAATACCGATAGCAGTTTTCTAAATATCCCATTCCAAAATTACAATGTATCCTACCTATATCAAGCAAATTATTAAAATCACTTAACCCATTAAGTATGCTGCTTAGTAGAACTATACGGGTCATTCCCTATCATCGGATTATAAAGTCTTTAACTAATTGCTATTTCATGGATTATACATTTACCTACTCCGATTCCATATTGCTAGATTTTCTGGTGATTATTGATTAAATTAGTTCTGTTAATATTATTGATCCTCTGTTATTACATTGATATAAATTTTAAAAACGGCATCACTATATTAATTTAAAATCATACATATGAAACCATTAGTCCTACTATTGACATTGATGCTATCTACTTCAGTAAGTGCACAAACACTCCAATGTCCCCCAGATACTGTCTACTCTGCATTAGATTTTTTAGAAGTAGATAACAACTTTGAAGAACCTATTGTAACTGGAGTTGGCACCTTAGTTAGTGACATAGAGTACTTGGATAAATCATGTGCAGATACGTCTATCATTCTAAATATAAGATATACGCTCAGTGACTTAAACGATAATCCTATAGCCGCATGTACGCATTGTGTCAAAGCTATCAACGCAACATTTGACGATATTATCTACCCTGCAGATGTAATCATTGAAAATGGTAAACTCTCAGATACCGTAATAGATTCTACAGGTGTACCAAACTTATATATCAACTCTTTTAATTTATTTTTTGAATATCAGGATCTAATCATCAATACTCCAAATGCATATAAGATAATACGGACTTGGACAGCTTTAAACTGGTGCACGGGAGAATTAGACGAACACCTACAAATCATTAATTTAAGATCACAGCTAAACTTAGACTTTGGTGAGTTTTTAGCTTATGATTGCGCCAATAACGACAGCTTAATTATTAGAGATGTAAGAGTCGTGTCAGACCTTCCTAATATTAATATAGATCAAGGTAATTGTATAGAAAGCACAATGGGCTTTGCGGCATTACTTAATTGTGTAGCAGAGCTTAATAACATCCCTGACAATAGTCATTTAGTGTTAGATATTAATTATGGTGAAGATGAAGTACTAAATGGAGTATCCACTTTGGATTTAGTCATCTCACAGAGACATATTCTGGGTCAATCCATTATTACAGACAGGTGTAAGCTTATTGCTGCAGACGCTAATGGTGATGGAAGTATTACCGCCTTAGATCTATTTATTATTAGGCGATTGATCTTGGGTGTTATAGAAGAATTTCCGCAGTCAGGTTCATGGCAATTTTTCAAACTTGTAAGTAACGAGACCAATAATAGTATAAACGAAATCCAAGAATTAAAATTTAGTAAGGAAGATTTTCCTCTTAACTACACCGAAATTATTGGTGTAAAAATCGGAGATGTAAATGGCTCTCGATAATGCACGGCTGATTTTATTCCTTACTTCAGTAAGGTCAGTTGATCAAATTACATAAGAACTGATTAGTTATCCAAACATAATCTTCCAAATCGTGTTAGTTGGAAAGTATCCTCAACAAATACTTTAAACAAACGATAATGGCAACAACTCTACTTACAGCCCTTAGTGTCAGCGTAGGTCTTAACTTAGTCCTATTTCTGATAGCCTATTTTCTACAGACAGATAAGTTGACCGATTTCAGTTACAGTCTTTGTTTTTTGATTATAAATGGCGTCTGCTTTTATCTTTCTGAGCATAGCCTGATAGACATCGTCATGTTCTGTATGATTTCTGTTTGGGCATTTAGATTAGGTGGTTATCTATTCGTCAGAATTATGGCGATGGGTAGAGATGCTCGCTTCGATAAGTTCAGAGAAAGACTCATATCCTTTGCATCATTCTGGGTCGTGCAAGCTATCAGCATATTCATAATCAGCTTATCATTTATTATTTTCTATAGTGTCAATGATTCTATTCCCACGCCTATTTTTTGGGCAGGTTGTATCATAGCACTATCAGGATTGATATTAGAATCTATTGCCGACTCCCAGAAGTTTCAATTCAAAAAAGCGAACCCTAATACATTTATGCACTCAGGTGTATGGAGCAAAATAAGACATCCTAATTATACTGGAGAGATCATATTCTGGGTCGGCATATTTGTATCGACAACATCTTACCTCGGCGGAATACAATGGTTAGCGATATGTTCTCCTCTTTGGATTATTCTACTTTTACTCAAGTTCAGTGGCATTCCTCCTCTGGAGGAAACATGGGAAGAGAAGTATGGTGATATGGCTTCTTTTAGGGAGTATAAGGCGCAGAGTTATAAGTTGGTGCCTTGGGTTTATTGATTGTTAGTGGACTTGGGGAACCTCAGCTAACTAAAGCGAAACTAAAAAATATACGACGGTAACGTGTATACAGCTCATAATTATTTATCCAATGCTGATGTTTAGTGATTTACCGAGTCCAATTTCAATAAGTTTATAGAACGTGTATAATTGGATATCACTTTTCCCAGTCTCAATACGAGATATATAACTTTTCTTAGTACCAGTTTTTTCTGCTAATTGTTCTTGTGTCATATTAGCATCTTTTCTTGCTTCTTTGAGCATAATACCTAATCTGAATGCAAGAGAATCAGCATCATATTTTAATCTCGAATCTGTTCCTTTATCACCTCTATTTCTTTTTAAGTGATCTTCAAATGATGTTAAGTTATTCACAACTTCTTATTTTTATTTTTAAAATATTCTTTTTTGAGTTTGATTGCTAAATCCAATTCCTTCTTTGGAGTCTTTTGAGTTTTCTTTATAAAACAGTTTGTTAGTATAATTAATCTTCCTTCATCGAAAAAGCAAAATATTCTAATGTTTTTGAACGTAGCGGAAATTTTGATTTCATATAGACCATCAGTACCTTTTAGGTACTTCAAAAACTTTATCGGAACCCTTTCTTCATATTTGACAAGATCAAGCACATAGTCAATTTTATCTTTTATTTTATCTGATTGCTTTTTATATAAATCAGTAAAATAAGTTCCAAACAATTTGATCTTACGCTCCACATATCAAAGTTAACTAAATAGTTAACATGTTGCAATTGAAAATTGCACTATTAATTTATAATTTTAAGTTGAGTTATAACGGATCGGTGATATGGAGCGGACGCTCATACTCTTGTATTAAAACATTTGGAGTTATTTTTAACCATTCGGATAGATTTCTTATCATCCTTACTATTAACTTTCTCTTTCGAGTGAGTACTTCAGATACAATACCCTTTGAGCCAACGATAGCAATCAAATCCTTTTGTTATAACTGAAGCTCTTCCATCCTAATTCTAACTGCGACTATCAGGTCTGGAGCTTCAATCTGATAATGTTGTTCTTCATAGTTCTCAATCAATAAGACTAACAACTCAGCCTCTTAACCTTCTTTCGAACTTAGACTTGCATCAAATATAACGTTCAGCCGTTCTAAGGCTTTACCGTATTGCTTCTCTGTTTTTATTAGCGTATGATTCATATAATATCAGCGTCAATTTTTTCATAATCTGTATGTGTTCCGAAGAATCTGATGAAGAGCCACTTTTTTCCTAATTAATTTTAAATACTTACAAGTTTCAATAAAAGAAGAGGTATAACCAAAACACTATTTTGACCATGACCTTTTTTTGATTACAAATATTCCTATTCCTCCTTATTAGATTATCATTTTTCCTTAATTACAATTACTACCCATACAAAGGCACACCATCCAGATCATGTGTCAATATATCCGTCATATATGCAAAGAAGGGCTGTATGTTTTTATAGACCTTGGCCACTTCTTTATGGAAGTCAGGTGATAGTACTTCCTTGTCAGAGAATGCCTTGAATACATACATAGATTTATATCTCAATAGATCTATTGCTGGATGCTCTTTATCAAATCCTTTGGGTGCAGACTTCAGTTGTTCTCCTAATAGCTCTCCGAATGTGTCTTTGAATTTCTTGGACTTTAATATCTTCCTGAGTGGCTTATCGTCGGCAGCGATCTGTTCTCTTATGAGTTTTAGATCTGATGATTCTGGATTGTAGAATCCTCCACCTACGAAAGATGCACCTGGCTCTATCTTAAGATAGTATCCGCCTCGTCTGTAGTCGCCGGCTCTACCGAATGACATTCTGAAGTTAGAAGAATAAGGTGTCTTGTTCTTCGAGAATCGGACATCTCTGTAGATTCTAAAAAGCTTCTTTCTTTCGATTTCATCAAATTTACTGAGATCATCAGATACTGTCTCCATAAAGGCTTTGATCTCAGCCTGAGCTGTATCATATCGGTCCTTATTCTCTTTGAACCAATCTCTGTTGTTATTCGCCGCGATATCTTTCAGAAACTTAAGTGTAGTTTTCGTTACAGTAGCCATAGTGTGTGATTATGTAACAAATATAGAATACTATTCTTTGATAATCAGATAATAGAAGAACTGCCTATATGCTTTAGCTTTGTCGTATAATTGCAAAAGATCAACTTAATGACTCAGGTATAAACTGGTCATGTGATCAGATCGTTAAATTTATGACAAATAGAGAAGCGTGAATAATTTCGAATATAAAGGTCAGACAGACGAGTACTTCCATCTTATAGATATCAATACATTTAACCACAACCTTATCACAGATAAGAAAGAAGGTTTGCTTTCTATATTATGGTTTGATACTGACGATAACCATCTGACTATAGATGCCAAGGAGTATGTCTTTAATAAAAATCAGATTATTTGCTTCACAGGATTTCATAACATAGAGATCACAAAACTCGGTCCTGCACGCTACCTCAGATTTAATAGGCCTTTCTATTGCATTCTTGATCATGACAGCGAAGTGGGTTGTAAGGGCATACTATTCTATGGCTCCTCTAATCTACCCGTCCTCTCTCCTAAGCCTGAGGATATCGACATCCTCCAGACAGTCTGGAAGATGATAGGCATAGAACAACAGTCCAGTGACAATCTACAGCTGGAGATGCTTCAGATGATGCTTAAGCGCCTTCTTATATTATGTACTCGTATATATAAGACACAAGAAAATTATGATGCCGTGGACAAAACACAATCAGATATCGTCCGAGATTTTAATTTTCTTGTAGAACAAAACTTCAAGACCAAGCATGCTGTCTCTGAATATGCCGCTATGCTTAATAAGTCTCCTAAGACACTTTCTAATCTATTCGGTAAGATAAGTGCTAAGTCCCCACTACAATATATACAAGACAGGATCTTCCTCGAAGCTAAACGAATACTGAGATATACCGATAAGCCCATATCAGAAATAGGTGACGACTTAGGATTTCATGATATACAATCCTTTAGCAGGTTCTTTAAGAAGCATGCTGGATCTTCTCCTACGGAGTTTAGAGCTGTGGTGTAAGTATCTTAGTTTAGTTATGTAGATATTTACATTCTTTTAAGAACTCCAATTTATATCTAATTGGTAATTAATTCTCTTTGCTTTTTCTCTTCGCCAGAAGGGCGTTCCCATCCAAAACTGATGTTTTCGGTTCTTTCCTTTTAAAGATCCATTTAGGACTTTTAATCACGCTTCAGCGTGACCTCTCTATCATTTCTATTGGAAAAAAAAACGAACCAATGAAGACGATGAATGTCGCCATCCCGATCATTGCATCGGGAAAAATCCAAGGCTGCAGCTCTCCCGCTTTGCAGTTCTATCACTTAGAGCCTCACGGCTCTACTCTACGAGATCGTTCTTTCATATTTCTTAACGCCAAATAAGCCATTAAT
>CALLAG010000390.1 GCA_938002705.1 uncultured Saprospiraceae bacterium
TGTCCACTTCTCACCACCATCAGTACTTTTATAGAGGGCATTCTCTTTGGCCTCTACGAGAGCATATATCAAGCCTGGCTTAGATGCCGCAAATGCCAACCCTACTCTACCCATATCACCTTTGGGTAACCCCTCCTTGTCAGTCATTTTCTTCCATGTATCTCCGCCATCGTAACTGATGTGTATGCCAGAACCTTTACCACCAGAATTAAATCCCCATGGCGTCCTTCCAAATTCCCACATAGCCGCTACGATATGGTTGGGATTATGCGGATTAGCTACCATATCTGCGATACCTACATTATCATCTATGTACAAGGACTTAGTCCAGCTGTCACCACCATCCTTGGTCACGTATACACCTCTATGTGTAGAGCTTCCCCATGCCGAGCCCATAGCACCTATGAGTACTTCTTTGGGATTTAATTTATTGATGATTATTCTATGTATTAATTTGGTTTCTTTGAGTCCTTTGTAAGACCATGTCTTTCCACCATCTATGGTCTTAAATACGCCAGCACCACTATTATGTGAGTTACGGGGATTGCCCTCACCAGTACCTACCCATATCTCTGACGGGTTAGCTTGATTAATCTTGAGAGCTCCTATAGACAAAGTCGGCTGATCATCGAATAGTGGCTTCCATGTGATACCTCCATTCTTAGACTCCCATACCCCTCCTGAAGCAGACCCTATTACGATATGATCTTTATCCCTAAGATTAACATCAATAGCGGTTACCCGACCGCTCATCCCTGCAGGGCCTATATTCCTAAATTTTAGTGCTTCAAAGTGATCAAAGTCGATATCTTGTCCATGAGCAAAGACTGATAGAAATAAAAAAAAGCTGACAATAAGAGTTGAATGCCTCATTTTTAAGTGGATTGGTGTATAAATGGTGAAAGATATAAAATAATGAACTTTTCGTACGAGAAGTATATAATACTATGATAATTTGGAAGTACATATTTATGTTTTGCTATAAGTTACTCACGCAATTCCATAGAATTTTCTACATTTAGAGCATATCACCCTTATAATAGTGAACTACGCCATTGCTACATTGAGAGATATACTTCTCTTAAGCCTACTATCATCATACTGCGGAAACGCTGCAGCATCATATATTCCTGTATCAGAAAGAGTCCTGGAAGGACCAACTGTCTGCGACATTACAATTACAGTCCCAGATGATATTACAATATGTGGAGATAGCGAGATCTCACTCAATGGAATAATCGATGGTACATATGACGACTTTGTATGGTGTGAAGATGGATCTGACACCTCCTATGACTTAGATGAAGTTATAGAAGTAGATGAGTCAGCTACATTTACACTTAAAGCTACATTCTATAGCGATGAGAACATTATAGATAATGGAGATTTTGAAGGAGGTGATAGCGGATTCACCACAGATTATTTTCCAGGTCAGGGTAATTGTAATCATCCATCAGGATTCTTAGGTTGCGAAGGCGCCTACAATGTCATAGATGATCCGAGCTTAGGGCACAACAATTTTGATCCATGTAGTGACAATGGTGGAGGCGGTAATATGATGGTAGTCAATGGTGCTGCTGCCCTACAAGAGATCTGGTGCCAAGATGTATGTGTCGATCCTGAAGGCACTTATGTATTTAACGCATATGCGGCATCCGTTAATCCAAGTTCGCCAGCAGAACTGCAGTTTGCTATAGATGGAGGACTCATAGGAGATTTATTCAGTCTATCAGGAGGCACTTGTACGTGGGAGTTTTTTGAGGCAGAGTGGGAAGCATCAGGAGAGACGACTATAGAAATCTGCATAACCAATCAAAACACTGCAGCAGGTGGCAATGATTTCGCTCTGGATGATATCGGGTTCTTTCCAGTCTGCAAAGAAGAGATGAGCTTTGATGTTACCGTCACAGATTTTGAGATAGAGACATTTGATCCACAAGATATAGACTGTAATAACCCTGAGACAATCATAGAAATAGATGTAGACCCCATAGCGGATTATGATATGGAATGGAGTACTAATAATGGCAATATAGTTAGCGTTATCAATGATGGCTATGCCGTTATAGTAGACCTGGCTGCTGATTATTACGTAACTGTCACTGATGCTAATGGCTGCACCCAAGAAGAAGAAATAGAAGTCTATACTGACGTAGAACCCATACAAGCAGATGTTATAGTAGAAAATATATTAGACTGTGATATGCTCGATACTGAAGTATATATAGAATCCAGTAATAATGATCTGATATTAAACTGGTATGATGAGAATGATGAACTATTAAGTACCGAAGATATTTTGGTGACATCTGTATCTGGTTCTTATTCCGTAGTAGCTACAGATGAGGATACCGGTTGTGAGATTCTAATATTTTTTGAAGTGGAGCAGGATACGATTAGCCCTACATTTACAATATCAAAATCCTCAGATATAGACTGTAATAATACCATACCGACAATCACAATAGATACCATCAGTAATGATGTCATATGGATAGTACCTAATGACTATCCTGTCAATATGCCTATACCGACAACATCAGAAATCTCAGCTGTGGTGCCCGGGACCTATGTTGCACTTATAGAAAATAGTAACGGTTGTACTAATGAAGAAACTATCGAAATATTAGAAATAGAACCTATGTTCGACTTTTCGATTATAGCTGACACTCTCATAGATTGTAACAATACCGCAGCGCTGGTTACCTTAGCGTTAGACACGAGCGAACTGACAATAGTATGGTCATCATTACCCACTAACTATAATGACTCCTTAGCCTTCTCGCTATCAAATGCTGGCACTTACGCATACACACTACAAGACAGCATCGGTTGTGTCCTATCAGATAGTATTATCATAGCTGACGATACAGTCATACCTTCTCCTATTAATATAGCATCAACAGAAATAACATGCAATCAGCCGATAAGTACAATCTCGGCAAGTAATCCTAATAATTATAGTATAACATGGCAAGAGGCCAATGGCCTTACAGGAACCGGCAATACTTATCAGGTATCAGAAGCGGGAGCAGTAAGTTATACGCTGACCAGCTCTAATGGATGCACACTTACAGACATGACAATAGTCACAGCTTTTGATGACATACCTACGATAAGTATAGAAGGAGGTACTCTTAGTTGTGACAATCCAAGCGTACAACTATCCATAACGTCAGATCAGCCTGTCACTGGTTACTCTTGGAATAATGATAGCCAAAATAATATATCAAATAACTCTACGATAGACGTGACAGAATCGGGTATCTACAGCATAGAAGTATTATCTAATACGGGATGCACTGTTATGGCAGATTACTTTGTACCTATAGATACCATATCACCTGTGCTCGTTCTGCCTGATGGTGTTCTTCTTGATTGTAATACGCCTACATATACTGCAAGTGTAGAGATAGGCAGTGACATAAGTTCATTAGACTACACAGGAGACTGGCTCGATGAAGTAACTCAAACCATCACCTATACTGATGCAGGAATTTATTCCGTCACTGTAACTGGTAATAACGGATGTAGCTCTGTTATATCCAATGAAGTAAGAATCGACACTTCCGAGCTCGCCGTAGAAATCATCAGTGACACACTGCTTAATTGCAATATTGATACGATAGAAGCCATCTTCACGATAAGTAATAATTACAGTCAGACAGAATGGATAGGACCTAATGTACAAAGCACTGATTCTATATTAATGATAACATCACCCGGAGTATATACCCTATCAGTTACTGGTGACAATGGCTGCCTTAGCATAAGAGAACATATCGTAACACAAGATATCCTACCACCTAGCTTTATGGCATCAGCGAGTGAGATAAACTGTGCATCTCCGCTATCATCTATTAATATCACAACCACAGATCCATTACTGTCTGTTATCTATTCTGATGAGGACGGTAACGAAATAGGCAGTGGCGTTGATTTCATGACTGATTATACTGACGTAATTACAATAGCGGTCACAGGGACTAATGGTTGTATGGCCGAAGTAGAAATATCAGCTCAAGTAGACTTAGATAATTTTGACTTTGATATTATATCAGATACACTTACATGTGATCGAGAGATGGTCACTATACAATTAGTGGATAATCTAAATTATACTGAAGCAGCTGTATATGACGCTAACAATAACTTCTTAGGAGATATCGCAACAGAAATAACTGAAGCAGGCGTGTATACTGTAGAGCTGACACTCGATAATGGATGCATATCTCAGAGCACAATAGAAATTATAGAAGACGACTCTACAGTTGACTTTGACCTACAAGATATAGTACTTAACTGCCAACAAGATCCGCTACCGGCAAGCATATCCGTCACTGACAATTACCAGTACATAGAAATTATCAATGAAGACGGTAACATTCTAGGAGATGAAAATACATTACTAACCGAAACAGGTCAATACTCAGTTACAATATACAATGACAACAATTGTCCGAACACCAAAACATTCAATGTCAATCAATCATCTGATAGCCCACAATTAGATAGTTTTACTGCAGTACAAATCGACTGCGAAGAATCACTTAACCTTAGTATAAATGAAATCTCAGGCGGCGTTCCACCTTATGTCATAAGCATAGACGGCAATACTCTTATAGACATAAATGAAAACAATATCGTCGTAGGTGCTGGCGAGCATGACATACATATAGAGGATAGCAACGGGTGCATATCCGATACAACTTTTTCGATCAGCCCGATAAACCCTGTCAGCATAGATCCTATAGCAGACATTACAATAACAGTAGGGCAATCTACTCAACTGAATCTCAACCTAAATAAGGACATAAGCGAAATAGCTTCTATACAATGGAGGGAGGAAAACAACTTGTCGTGCTATGACTGTATAGACCCAATATTCTCAGGTGATAGTAACACCACATATCAAGTAACCGTCATCGACATAGACGGATGTACAGCAATGACAGAAGTAAGACTTATCGTGGAACGTATTATACGATACTATGTCCCTAATGTCATCCATCTAAATAATAGTAATCCTACGGATAGAAAATTTACAATATTCTCGCTTCAGGATGACATAAGTATTATACAAGATCTATCTATCTACGATAGGTGGGGTAATCAAGTCTTTGAGAAACTTAACTTTGCAGCTAATGATCCTGACTTAGGTTGGGATGGATACTTCAATAATGAACCTGTAGAGCAGGGTGTCTATGTCTATTACAGCATTATAGAATTAGCTAATGGAGATGTTATTAAGTTATCTGGCGATGTGACTGTACTAAGATAACAGACACAACACTCCATCACGGCAACTCAAAAGAAACCGTCACAATGGACTTAATCTCAAGCTGTCCTGGAGCAAATCCTTGGGCACTACCTACACTTGTACCACCGGTTGTCACCGTACTGCTGCCATAGGTTTCTGCGTTAAAAGAGGTTTTCGAGTTTTGGATTTCACTGATGAGCTTAGCTTTGCCTATCCTCTGCCCTATTTCTGTTGTGAGCATTTCTGCTTTCTTCTTGGCATCACGCATTGCTAACCTAAGGGCCTCTTCTCGTAACTCTACGATATCATCAGATCTAAAATTAGCACTACCTACTCCATAGACATCCATATCTATCAATGCATTGACGATAGCATCATACTTACTTAGATCTCTGATGCATACATTAATGTGCTGACTGGAATAATAATAGTCTATCTCTGTAGAGTTTCTCTTTCGTTTAGGTCCAGCACTAGCATATTGTGATTGTATATGTTCGTCAGCGATACCGTTAGATTTTAGAAAAGCTATTACTTCTTTGGATTGTTTCTGATAGGCCATACGTGCCGCCGCCATATTCTCAGCTTTCTTATAGATATGCACATTGATCAGAACCTCATCAGGATTAGCAAATAGCACTGCTGAACCCCTCACCGTTATCAGTGGTATATCGAGAGATTGTCCTATAGAGAATAATGATGTGAAGATTAGGCTTACGGTGATGATATATCTTGTTCTTGTCATGACATAAGAACTCGATTAGGATATACTTTAGTACTTTCTGATTGTTAAAGTCATCTCTCTATTGTACTACCAATATCTGAAATTTCCTATCTCGGAAAGACACTTGCTCTCCTACTTTCTTATTGATCATCAACTTACTCAGGGGTGCATCCGGTGATATGGCATAATAGAATTTTCCATCTATGATAAGTTTTCCCATACCTACAGATATATAATAATCTCCCTTATCTGTACTTATAAGTGCACCAATCTCTCCATGCACACATTCTTTATAGGGTGATATCTGTCGTAAGTGATTCTTAGTTATCATCAGTTGTGACTTCTGGGCTTCCATCTTATCTTGCTCTCTCTGCATCATCGCTCGCCCTGTCTCAAACTTGTCACCTGCTGAGCTTTTGGTCTCATTACGCTTAGACTCTTCTATAGATTTCAGAGCCGTTTCGAGAGATTGCATTTGGGTCTCTATCTGCTGGAGCATAATGGATTGTAGTTGAGATTTTATGTTTTTATTCATGATTAATTATCGCGATGTAATATACCATCTATTTTGTCTGCAAAATCTATGTATTAAATTTATCGATAGAAACGCCCAAAGTTAAAAGTAGGCTGTGCCTACGCTTAAGTGTTATTCTAATTTATTAGAAAATGTCAGCTAAATCATCAATGACAATGTCTCGATATATTTGTCACGAAAATGCACCTACCCATTCAACATCTAAAAAGTAAA
>CALLAG010000391.1 GCA_938002705.1 uncultured Saprospiraceae bacterium
AAACTTTCCTTAGTTGGTGGATAGATAAAGATAATGATGGTTATGGTGAAGGGCCAATAGACAGTAGTATAGTTGATTGTATTCAACCTGTTGGGTATGTCCAGAATTATGATGACTGTAACGACAATGACCCAAATATTAATCCTGAGGCTGAAGATATACCCAACAATGGCATCGATGAGGACTGTGATGGAGAAGATCTACTATCATCAATTCACCAACTTTCTAATTCAATTATTTATATATATCCTAACCCAGTAATAAATGGAATCTTAAATATAGATGTGGAAGGAAAAATTAATATCACAGCAAAATTATTCAGCTTAGATGGTAAGTTAGCCGATACTACTACAAACAATAATCAACTTATACTTTCTCCTACATCTGCAGGACTTTATATTCTTGAAATCAGAGACTTAGATACAGGTCAGAAAATACTTGAAAGATTAATCATCCAGTAACTTGAATAAACTATAAATAAACGGGTTGGCGATGCAGTGAACTTCCATTTTATAAAACTTTATATTCACAAAACTAATTGAAAAAACAATTCCACATCCTCAACGGAGATGCTCTCCGAGAACAATTCCCCCAAGATATCGGTGGTGATCAGATAGTAGTAAGAGAATGTCTAATGGACGGAAGCTTAGAAGGTAATACTCTTGCGGAATTCTTCGAATCCAGAGCCAACTATATAAGTGAGATCTATCCGAATACTGATAAGATGGATTACTTTCAAATAACAGTTTCTGAGTTAGTGAAATTACAGAATATTCCTCCTCATTCAGAAATTAACTTCTGGTTCGAAGACGACTTATTTTGTCAAGTTAATTTTTGGTTTGTTCTAAACCTTATTAAATTGTCTAATGAAAATGCTCGCTTATTTTTAGTCAGGCCTCCATGCAGTAGCCCATATAGTTTTGGGGTACTTAATGATATTCAATTAATAAGTGCCTATGATAAAAGGGTAGAGTTATCAGAACTTGGTAAGTGGACTAATCTATGGCGCTTCTACAAAAGCGGAGATACCGAGATGCTACTCAAGTCAGCAGAAGATATTGAGGATAAGTATCCGTTTGTTATAGCAGCTGTTAGAGCACACATAGATCGTATTCCTACGGAAGAAAGTTTAGGAAAACCTTCTGATACATTAGTCGCAATCATGAAGGATTTAGATACTAATGATTTCAAAAAGGTGTTACATGAATTTCGTGAGAGAGTAGGAATCTATGGCTTCAGTAACCTCCAGATCAAGAAACTTTATGATGGAATTATTGTAAATTCATAATGTTCACAGTGTATTTTTTCATCTTGAACGAAGTGAAAGATCTATTTATATAGAATGTAACAGCTCATTACTCAATATCTACCGTTCGCCGATATGAAAAAAGCAACTTACTAATCCCTTAAGTCATAACAAATGGAATATAAAATCTACGTCGGTACATATATCAAGGTCAAAAACGGCTTTTTAAAAGGCTCTATTAAGATTATGTACTGCGGTATGTCTAACGAGAGTACATTTGTAGTCTCACCATTGGTTAATGTAGGATACCAAGGTTTTAGTCCAAGTATCTTCTATAATAAGAATGTCGATATCATTCATATCTATGATAGAGAATTCGACCTTATAGAAGTAACACCAGAGTATATCATCATTGGGGATTAGAATATATATTCTCATAGGAAAGTAAAACAAGCATCTTTCTAATAAATTAATAGTTAATTACACTCAAATAAATTTTCATACAAAATGAAATATAATCAATACAGTATAGCCACAGTTCTCTTCTCTTGTATTCTATTCTCTATATCTATCTTATCATGTTCTGATAATGCAGTAGAGTCATCACCGTGTCTACCTAATGGCATTCCCATCCCAGGAAGTGATGATTGTCTATGCAGTATATATTACGAAGGAGAATTCTGCGAGATTGAGATTAGAGAAAAATTTATAGGTAGATGGATTGGATATGGACACAGCTGCTCTCACAAGGATAGTCTACCAGATGGCTTCATTGTTGACTTTACTAAATTAACTGATATCTCTAAAGTCAGAATAGAATCTCAAGGTGTTTTTAATAAAGATATTATTATAAGTAACGTAGTTGATCTTGGATTTCTTAATTACGAAGAATACGAGACAGTAGGAAGCAAGGTTGTCAAAGCTTTTGCATTTGACATTATATATGATCAAACATTAGATGAATTATCCGTTACAATATCGGATAACGAAGACTTAGATGACATGGTCGATAGTTGTACTTTTCGTCTGAGCAAAGAATAATATTATAAGATCATCTATCTAAGATATGAAGTTAAATATTTAGACCTTAGACTGATTAGTAAAAAAAAAGAGAGGCCCAAATGGACCTCTCTTATCTTTCAATTATGTCTTTATCTTTCTTACTCTTTTACTAATTCCTTTACTAATCTGTCTGCTTTGTAGATGTACTTTAATGCAGCCATGATGCCTCCAGCATGCACTGATACCGTTCTATTGTACTCTTCATCGTATATAAAGTTACCTGGAAGAGATTCTATATTACCATCGAACACTAATCCTACCGCTTCTCCTTTAGCATTAATTATAGCAGAACCCGAGTTACCACCTATGATATCATTAGTAGATACAAAATCAAGTGGCGACTTTAATAATTCCATCGGTGGATTAGCCCATTTTTCTGGGAGAGCCCATGGGAATTCTTGATCAAAAGAATAGTGTCTATCGTATAATCCAAAGTAAGTTGTCTTGATCGGAGCTTTCGTACCGTTATAATTATAGCTTTTCACAAGGCCGTCAGAGATTCTTAGTGTGAATGTTGCATCTGGTGGTAGAGAAGTACCATAGACATTGAATGCTTGATTAGCAATCTTTGTCTCCAGCACTCTTCTTCCTGCTGATGATCCTTGGAACATAGCACCTGCTTCATTATATCTCTGTACAAGAATTTGAGATGCTTTGATTAATGGATCTTTTTCTTTTTTCAGATTCTTTTCTTTTGATAATACTTTATCGGCTTTACCATTAAGTATATCAGACTCTTTGAATAATTTATTGACAAATGCATCTATGCTTGTACCTCCTAATACTCTGTCCAATGTCGCATCACCAGGATAGATATCCGTCTTCAGCTCATTTAGAAGCATTGACATCATTTTCTTTTCTTTTGTGATATCAAGATTCGCTGCGGTCTCTAAAGCAGTTTCTCTCATGGCTTTTTTGTCCTCATCGCTTGCATCGTTTTCTATGGCATTTTTGTAGTTATAGATACTATGCATCAGCATGAATACTTGCCCTCTATATGGAGAAGCACCTAAGTGATTGATCGCCCAAGCATGTGGGGTGAGTTTGTTGTATTCGTTCTCGAGATCTGCCCAGTATGTGAGTCCTTTAGATTCTTTCTTGATACTCATCTCCATCGTTTTCTTTCTACCCATGAAGTCTTTATTGTGGAGACCTTTGACGATACCATTATAGGCTTTGATAGAGTTAGAGAGACCATTGATAGTGCCTAATAATTCCTGAGCTTCTCTTTCTTTATTCTCGTCTTGAGAGATGACATCATATTCTTCTAACATCATGTCACGTCTATTAGTCAACCATCTCAGTAAGTGCTTGAACCTGTAGTCTCTGTCATATTCTAACTGTGCTACTGTTCTATACCTCTCAGTACGACCAGGATTACCTACTACGAATACTGGCGTACCTTCTTCTACACCATCTGGATTAAATTCGTAATAGAAATCTGATGTATCCATAGGCTTACCATCTTCATCGTAAGCTCTCCAGAAAGTAAAATCCAGATTGTATCTCGGATATGTAAAGTTATCAGGATCACCACCATAGAAACCTAAGTCATTCTCTGGTATACATACTAATCTGATATCACTATACTTCTTATAGCCATACATAGAGAACTTCCCACCTGAGTAAAATGTTACTGATTGCAATCTTAATCCTTCCCATCCTTTCTTAGTAGCATATTCTTCTTCGAGAGCTTTCAGCGCTTCTTGTCGCTTAGTCATGACATCAGCATCGTTCTCAGCATTCTTAGTATAGGCCATGACCTCATCAGTTATGTCATCGACCATGATAAGTTGCTCTACGAATAAGTCATCTACTCGGCGCTCATCTGCTAATGTCTGAGCATAGTATCCATTTACATCAAAATTCTCGCCCTCGTTCTGTACACCTATTGCTTCATCTCTGGAGCAGTGGTGATTAGTCATGATCAGTCCATCTGGTGATACAAATGATGCTGAGCACCATGTAGCAAATCGTAATGATGATTTCCTGACATCATCAAACCATGCTTTGTCAGCTTTGAAGTCATACGCTTCTTCAAACCATTCTGTAGGTGGATTCTCGAATGTCCACATTCTGCCAAAATCAAATGGATTGGCTTCTTTTTCTTGTGCTACTCCTATAATATAACTTAGTACAAGAAGAAGTGTTAAATGCGTTTTTAGTTTTTTCATTTAGAATTATATTGGATTAATAACTGATTTAATTAATGTAATAATTATTGCTGTGTCAAGATATAAAAATATATCGAAGTGATTATTTTCTAAAGATCTAATAATGTATCTAATGTCTGACGTGACACGGCATGATAATTAGGTCTCGCTTTTTTATATATGGCTAAAGCTATGTTTTTCTGGTCATTTTCTATCAATGCTTTATACAGTGGTGTCAAGAACTTCCTCCTCCCAACTCTCAGCAAGAATTCCTGTATGTTCTTAATGTTGACACTATCATATCCTGTATTAATACTTTTCTCATACCATGCTGCTGCGATTTCAGAATTACCTGATACTGAAAAATTGTAGGCCTTATCTAATATACTCATACTTGACTCAGGTAGTTCGTCAGACAATTGTCTTATGAAGTGCAACCATTCATGAGTAGACCAGTCGTACTCAGGTGCTATTTGAGTATTCAGGAACTTAGCAACGGCAGTTTCTACGTGGGTAAATTTATTAGACTTTGGTCTGAAAGAGTCATCTGGAATTCCAGGAGCATCTATCCATGCTCGTATATCGATTTTCTCATCTGATTCATTAAGTAGATTGGTATTGAGATAATCTATAAAAGCATCAGTTGTCATACTTTGGAATTTATTCTTATCAAAATAGTCCTTTACAAACTGATCGAATCTTTCTCTACCAAAATGATTCTCTAACATGATAAGAAATAGAGCCCCTTTCTCATAAGCGATATCTGTCATGCCATCATCTGGATCACGACCTTCTAATCTTAATCTAAGATGTGTATCTCCATGCTTATGACCTATATCTTCTACAGTATGCTCAAGGTCTTGATACCCAAGCAGAGCAAGCATATTAGAATAGTCCGATCCGTATAAGGCTTCCATGATCCTTCTTTCGAAGTAGACAGTGAAACCTTCGTTGAGCCAGAAGTCATCCCATGTCGCATTAGTCACAAGATTACCTGACCAGGAGTGTGCAAGCTCGTGAGCTATAAGCGCTGTCAATGACTTGTCCCCAGCAATGATAGTAGGTGTAGCAAATGTCAATCGAGGATTCTCCATACCACCAAAAGGGAATGAAGCAGGAAGAACAATAACATCGTACTTCTCCCATAGATACGGTCCATACAATTTCTCAGCGGCGATAAGCATCTTCTCCATATCACCAAACTCAAACAATGACTTATCAAGCATAGATGGCTCGGCATAGACGCCAGTTCTATCACCTATTTTTCCAAACTCAAGATCACCTACTGCCATAGCTATCAGATAAGGAGGGATAGGCTGCTCCATCTTGTATGTGTAGATGCCTGTCTCATTTCTCTCAGTAGGATTAGAAGCACTCATAACTGCCAACATATTGTCAGGAATCTCAAGTGTAGCGTCATAAGTAATTCTGATGCCAGGACTATCTTGACATGGTATCCATGTTCTGGTAAGAATAGCTTGCCCTTGAGTAAACAAGAAGGGGAGTCTCTTATCTGTCGTCTGTTCTGGATCAAGCCACAATAATGCAGCAGATTCTGGTGTCGTACTATAATGTATAGTTACTTCAGTTGTCTCAGGATTTATCGGAATAGTCAGTGGACTACCCAGTATTGGATCTTCAGAACCTATCGTATAAGCAATATCCTTATCTATATTGGAGGTAACTTTGGTGATATTCAACATTTTCGTATCAAAAACAATCACATCAGCATCAAATGCACGTATGTCATACGTGGCAGTTCCATTCAAGGTTTTTGACTCAAAATCTACTTTAAGTTTGAGATCAAGATGTGTAGTGTATGCCTTATCTGGATCAGAATAGCTATGTGTATCATCAGCAAAAAGAGGTTTTTCAGGTGATATCAAGTTCTTATTATTCATAGATTTTGGATTATTATCACAAGATATGATGACTATCAATAATATAAGCGTCATAAGTGATATCGATAGCAGATCAAAGTTAAACTCACAAGCAAATTTACTTTTGGTTTTACATGACATATTAGTATTTAGTTTATTGTATTATATACATCAAAGATGGTATATATAATGTAATTAAATCATCTATTTTGTAAAAGGTTGCAGGTTTTGTATTTAAATAATTTATATATGTTATGAGTTGTTTCTCAATTTTATACATATATTTGTAATCGAATTTAAGTTTAGTTATTCATTTATTTTCAATTTATTGAAAGAAAAATTATGGTCTTGAAAAATTACATTTCAATTTTAACACTTATTCTTCTATGCTCATCAGTGGCTACGTCCAAGAGCTACTTCATAGGAGGAGACACTACAAGTTCATCAATATACTACAGCCTTGATGCTTGTAATGCGTTTGTCAATGCCGGAACACTTGCAGATTATTCTGAGTTTACTGGCGTCGCTACTAACGATCCAGGATGTACGACATTAGTACCTATGGGTACAATCTACAGAACTGACCCAACGGTCAATACGCATTCTTGTACTCCTGGAGTAGGTGGTGCACCAGCTATGTGTGTAAGTTCTGATGACAGTTGTACTTACGACGGAGGCAACGTTAAGTCTATCAAGATTGAAGTAATGGTTATTCCAGGTCCTTCTGGAAGTGGAACACTCAGCGGATTATCATTCTATGAGCAAGCACCAGCAATGTATGACTGGATAGCAGGTCCTTCTGGTGTCAATAACTATCCGACTCAGTATGGTATAAGAGTACTTAAGGATGGTACTGAGATATTCAGACAAGAAGATAATGCGACTACGCAAGACTGGACGCTTGAGACATTTGATTTCTCAGATAACCCAGAGTTTACTGTTACTACTAATTCTTTCTTTACTATAGAATTATTGGGATATTGCCTGATAGGTAATGGTGCTATCGCCTCTGCATGGGATATCGATGAAGTAGTTATAACTTCTGAGTGCCAATCAGGGAATATATTAGGTGGTAGTCTTAATATCGTAGGTGGAGGTACTTCTATAGGTATCTGTGCTAATGATGGTATATCAGATGCATTTGATGTAGAACTTTCAGGTAATACTGGTGATGATGTAACTTATGTTATAACTGACGAAGACGGTAATTTTCTTAATATAGGTGGCGGACCTACTTTTGACCTTGAAGGTGCAGGAAGTGGTGTATGCTTTATATGGGCTGTATCTTCTGTAGGAACAGTAACGGGAGTAGAAGTAGGAAGTAATGTAAATGATGTCTTAGGATGTTTTGCATTATCTAATCCTATCGTCGTTACAAGAAATATGCAAGGTGGAGGAACATTAGCAACAACTGATGGATTCACCCAATTATCAATATGTGTAGGAGACGGTGTACCTAATCCGATAGATGTAACTATCACTGGTAATACAGGATCTAACATGGCATGGGTAATTACTGATGCTGCTACAGGTGAGATATTAGGTCTACCAGCTGGTCCTCCATTTGATCTTGAAGGTGCTGGTATCGGTACATGTAATATATACAATATAAGTTATGAAGGTACTATTAATGGCCTCACAATGGGAGCTAACCTTAATGATGTAAATGGTTGTTTCGGATTATCAAATCCTATCACTGTAGAAAGAACAACTGCTACTGCAGGATCTATAAGTGCTAATGGCCAGACAGTCTTTAATATATGTTCCAGTGATGGTGTGCCAGACGTCATAGATGTGGATATCGTAGGCGCTGTAGGAACAGATGAAGCATTTATTACAGTAGATCAAAATGGAAATATAGTAAGAGTACTTCTTGGTACTTCAACTATTGATTTTGATGGTTTCGGAAGTGGTACTTGTTTATTATACCATGTAAGCTATGATGGTACTATAAATGGTCTTGTAGAAGGCCAAAACATAAATGGAATCAATGGTTGTTTCGGAATATCAAATGCGATAACGGTAACGAAGCAGTCTACTACAGGTGGTGTATTCTCTACAGGTAATCAGACATTCGTTTCTATATGCGAAGGCGATGGATCATCTGGACTATTAGAGACTACTCTTAATAATAATGTAGGTGCTAATGTTGATTACTTCTTAGCGGATAACAATGGTAACATTACGCAGTTTATTACAGGGCCTCCATTTGATTTTTCTGCTTTTGACAGAGGACGTTATACGTTATATGCATTCAGTTATGATGGAGCTGATTCAGGTTTAGCTGTAGGGCAGAATGTATCTACGTTAGTAGGTAACTGTAATGGATTATCTAATCCTATAACTGTATCAAAAGGAAGAGCAGTTGCTGGTACTATATCATCTCCACTTGGTGATAACTTCGATGTATGTGTACAAGGCAATGTAACTCAAGGAATAGAAATTAACTTAACAGGAGAAGATGTAGGAATATCAAGATGGATTATTACTGACATTAATGGTAACATAATCGGTCTTCCAGGCCCTCCACCTATCAACATAGAGTTAGCAGGCAATGTACAGACGTGTCAGGTATATCACTTAGGTTATGATGCATTCTTTACAGGATTAGCATTAGGTTCTAATATCTCTGATTTTGATGGTTGTTTTGATTTATCTAATCCGATAACAATTAATAAGTCTACGACTAATGGAGGAGTCCTTGCAGCAGCTGGTAATGTAACATCAGTTAATCTATGTAACAATGGTAGTGGTGTAAGTCCATTCAGCCTTACGTTAAACAACGCAGTAGGAACGAATCAACTCTACATAATCACTGATCAGAATAATAATATCATATCTACACAGACGAGTTCTGATTTTGACTTCTCAAGTATAGCGACTGGTAACTATAGAATATATAATGCCTCTTATAATGGTACACTCTCAGGAGCGACTGCAGGATCTACTATATCAGCTGTAACAGCAGAATGTTTAGACCTATCTAACTTTGTAAGTGTAGCTAATAACTCAGTAACTGCTGGTACGATAAGCTCACCTCAAGGTGATAACTTCTCTATCTGTGTAGGTAATGGTTCTTCAGATCCATTAGACTTTACAGTAACAGGAGGTTCTGCAGGAAGATGGTTAATCACTGACGCTAATGGCGTTATCGTAGATCTACCTAATAACCCGCCATTTAACCTAACTGATAATAACTCAGGCACATGTGTCGTGTGGTACTTATTCAACGAAGGAGGAGTTACGGGACTTAATGTAGGAGCAAGTGCCTCTGATCTAACAGGATGCTTTATCCTTTCTAACCCCATTACAGTAACCAAGTCGGATGTCGATGGTGGTGTACTATCAACAGATAGTAACACTACAAGTGTAACAGTATGTGTAGGAGACGGTACTCCTGATTTTGTAGATGTTGTATTAAATAATGCATCAGGTACAAGCAATCAGTGGATAATCACTGACGCTAATGGAAATATATTAGGACTTCCTATGGCTCCACCATTCGAATTTGATGGTGCAGGACTCGGAGCGTGTAATATATACAATGTATCATATGAAGGTACATTATCAGGCGCTACAGTAGGAAATAATATACAAAGCGTAACAGCTAATTGTATAGGATTATCTAATCCAGTAGTTGTTAATAGAATAATGGCAGACGCTGGTACCATAAGTACTAACGGAGCGACTTCTGTAGAAGTATGTATAGATGATCCTAATGATACAGTACCTGTAACTGTCAATGGTGGAAGTACTAATGGTGTAAAAGGCTGGATAATTACAGATGAGAATGGTGTAATCTTAGGACTACCTGCAGCATCACCATTTAGTTTTGCTGGTGCAGGAACAGGCATATGTAACCTATACAGAATATGCAGTAATGGTACTGTAGATGGATTAGCTATGGGTAATAATATATCAGCACTGAGCGGATGTTTTGACTTATCTAATGCAATAGCTGTAACAAGAACAGAAGCTGGCCCAGGAGCAGTAACCACTTCTAAGTTGACTTTTAATTTAGATGCGTGCTACTCTGACAGTACTGATGGATCAGGTGGAGATTATAGTGAGTTCACAGCAGTAACGATGAATGATCCAGCTTGTACACAGTTCGGTGTATTAGGCGGTAACTTATATAGAAATGATCCTACAGTTAACATGCACTCATGTACTGAAGGTGTCAATGGTTCTGTAGCAATGTGTGTAAGTTCACTAGATGACTGTACATTCGCTGATGACAGTGACTTAGCTATCAGATTCGATATACAAGTAACACCTGGAACAAGTGGTACAGGAAGTATAGATGCATTAAGCTTCCACGAACAAGCACCAGTTATGTACTCATGGATTAATGGTGCTTCTGGACCTAACAACTACCCAGTTAATTATGGTGTAAGAGTGCTTAAGGACGGTGTAGAAGTATTTAAGCAAGTAGGTATGGCTACTACAACTGATTGGACATTAGAGTCATTTGACTTTTCTAATAATCCAGCATTTACAGTGTCATCAGCATCAGTATTTAGCTTTGAGTTATTAGGATACTGCTTAGTCGGTGCTAATAGCACCGTAACAGCATGGGATGTAGATGATATCATGCTCACATCAAGTTGTGTTACTGGTGGAGAATGCGGTTCTACATTAGTAGAAGAAGAGGAGGAAGAAGAAGCAATTACAGAAGAAGAGGAAGAGTCTAATGCTCTTAACTTCAGAGTTGTACCTAACCCAGTACAAGACATGATGACAATAGAGACGAATCAAGTACCTATGGAAGGAACAATGATCTATGTATACGATAGAGTAGGAAGATTAGCAGATAGCTACAGCGTAACTCAGGAGAAGCTACAAGTAGAGTTAAGCAAGTACTCTGACGGATTCTACTACATAAGAATGATATCAGGTGGTCAGCAGATCACTCAGAAGTTCTTAAAGCAATCGAACTAATAGAATAATAAACCTCAATGATACAAATGGCTGCTTCGTTTTCGAAGTGGCCATTTTTTTTGGTTAATTTTAGATAGCGTTTATGAACGTTAGGTCTTAGTTATAGCCAATGAAAAAGAATAAAAAGCTACCCGCATTAACACATTTTCAAAGCCGCTCAAAACCAAGCCCTCAAAGTCAAATCTTTGTAAAAGAGCTAATTGGCTTAGACCTAAGAAATTGTATCTTTTGGAAAATGGAATAAGAACGGTAATAGATGAAATTTAATGAAGATACCAGAGTTAAGATTCCTACAATTCTACATTTGGTTAGATTAGGTTACAATTACCTTTCTTTAAATAACGCTAACTGGGATGTTGATAGTAATATTTTCAGGGATGTTTTTCTTGATAGCTAATTTTTATTACAAAA
>CALLAG010000392.1 GCA_938002705.1 uncultured Saprospiraceae bacterium
ATATATAAGTCCTATTTTTGCCGTCGATCTATATTAGACTTATGAAATTCGGAACTAAAGCAATACATGCAGGCGTAGAGCCAGACCCATCTACAGGGGCTATAATGACACCTATATTTCAGACCTCTACCTATGTACAGGCAGCTCCTGGTGATAATCAAGGCTATGAATATGCACGGACTAAGAATCCTACAAGAGATGCCCTACAGAATAACCTCGCAGCATTAGAGAATGGTAAGTATGGTATCTGCTACTCAAGTGGTCTTGCGGCCTTAGATGCGATCATGAAGACCCTATCCACTGGCGAAGAGATCATCAGTTCTAATGATTTATATGGCGGATCTTATAGATTAATCACAAGAGTATACGGACAGTTCGGTATTAAGGCACATTTCATAGATATGTCTGACCCTAAGAATATCGTACAACATATCAATAAGAATACAAAATACATCTGCATAGAAACACCGACTAATCCTATGCTTAGCGTATTAGACATCAAAGCAATATGCGATATCGCTAAGATGCATAAGCTTAAGGTTGTCGTCGATAACACATTTGCGTCACCATATCTGCAGACACCACTTGATCTGGGTGCTGATATTATCTGGCACTCATGTACTAAGTACTTAGGCGGCCACTCTGACGTTGTAATGGGAGCCGTGATCACTAAGAGTAAAGTTCTGGCAGATAAGTTTGCATTTATCCAGAATGCTAGCGGGGCAGTACCTGGACCACAAGATTGTTTTCTTATGCTCAGAGGTATCAAGACCTTACATGTAAGAATGGATAGAGCTTGCGCAAATGCTAAAAAAATAACCGACTTCTTACTAAAGAATGATAAAGTCGCTAATGTCTACTACCCAGGATTAAAAACACACCCTAATCATAAGATTGCTAAGAAGCAGATGTCTAACTTTGGTGCAATGATCTCGTTTGACCTTAAGAAGAATACATTTAGTACCGCTAAGAAAATATTGAAATCAACTAAATTATTTGCACTTGCAGAATCACTTGGTGGAGTGGAATCACTTATAGGTCACCCTGCTTCTATGACACATGGATCTATACCTAAAGAAGATAGGCTCAAAGTGGGCTTGACGGATTCCTTGATAAGATTAAGTATAGGTATAGAAAATATAGATGACCTCATAGCAGACTTATCTAAAGCAATAGGCAAAGTTTAAATTGATACAGGATATTATACAATAACTATTAAAATAAATAATCATCGGCATACTCTATCATATCGGCAATTTTATCAGATGGCACAAAAGGATATTCCATAAGCCAGAAAATATGGGGATGTACTATAAGGAGACAGTACGCCAGATGTATGATATCGGTATAGGTTCACTTATGATTATTTTTGTTGTCAATGTATTTATCGGTGCAGTAACGGCAGTACAATTTGTATATCAGCTCAGTGGCACATTCATACCTAAATATTATATCGGTTATATCGTAAGAGATATGACTATTATAGAGTTAGCAGCAACTTTCTCATCTATCATTCTTGCGGGTAAGGTCGGATCTAATATTGCATCCGAGATCGGTGGTATGCGACAGAAAGAACATATAGACGCTATGGAGATCATGGGTGTCAATACTTCTTCATACTTAGTGCTACCTAAGATCATCGCTGTATTATTAGTGATCCCGTTGCTTGTATCCGTAGCGGCTATATTCAGTATCGCTGGAGGATATTTTGCAGTCATCTATTCTGGTGCTTATTCTCATGAAGAGTTTGTACAAGGACTCAGGTCATTCTTCAGACCGTGGAATGTCTGTATGATGTATATCAAAGCATTGGTCTTCGGATATATCCTGACATCCATCGCCGCTTACCAAGGATACTTTGTCAAAGGTGGTAGCATAGAGCTGGGTCAAGCCAGTACAAGAGCCGTTGTATACGGTATCATCGTCATATTGATAGCTGATTATTTACTCGCCGTCATACTAATATAAGAGAAGTGATAAGAGCAGAGAACATATTCAAATCATTCGGAGAACAGCAAGTTCTCAAAGGTATAGACTTTACATTCGAACCTGGTAAGACCAATCTTATCATAGGTAAAAGTGGTGCTGGAAAAACCGTCTTACTAAAACTACTCGTCGGCCTATTCGAACCTACTGATGGTCATGTATGGTATGATGATAAGAATCTATTCAGCTTATCTAAAAATGAGTTACTGACACTTAGAATGCAAGTCGGCATGTTATTCCAGGGGAATGCTCTATTTGATTCTATGACTGTAGAAGAGAACATCCGTTTCCCTATGGATATGTTTACTAAGAAGTCTAAGAAAGAAAAGAAAGATCGAGTAGACTACTGTCTTGAGCAAGTCAGCTTAGAAGGTAGTAATGATAAGTTTCCTTCAGAAGTATCAGGAGGTATGCAGAAACGGGTAGGTATAGCCAGGGCTATAGTTCTTAACCCGAAGTACCTGTTCGCTGATGAGCCGAATTCTGGTCTTGATCCTAAGACGGCTATAACTATAGACGAGCTCCTCTCTACTATCACAGATGCTAACAACATCACTACTATCATCAACACACATGATATGAATTCTGTGATGGAAATCGGTGAGAACATTTGCCTACTCCATGAAGGCAGATTAGCTTGGCAAGGCAACAAAGATCAAGTCCTAGATGAGACGAATGAGATCCTACATGATTTTATATTCGCCAGTCCTTTCCTTAAGAAACTGACTAATAGTGCTCGTGCTAATGGAGACAAAATTTAAGCGCTGAATAATTCTATTATTTATAACATCGAACTCTATCAGACATTTTTGTGTGACTCCTCTGGAGTCAGATTCTTCAATTATACTTTTTGCTAAAATAGTGAGACCTCTATGAGGTCTTTGGGCTGCATCGCTTCTTCTTATTGCTATAGGACTGCAGAGCAGTCATACTATTTTAGAAAATATCGTATATGATTGTTTCGACCATATCGTGGTCGTACTTGTTAGACACGTACCCGATGAGAAAAATAAGATCTTACATGATTTTATATGCGCCAGTCCATTCCTTGAGAAACTGACGAATAGCATTCGGGCTAACGGGGACAAAATTTAAGAGGTTGATTGATTCTATTTATTTATAACATCGAACTCTATCAGACGCTTTTGTATGACTCCTTTGGAGTCAGATTCTTCAATTATTATTTATTGCTAAAA
>CALLAG010000393.1 GCA_938002705.1 uncultured Saprospiraceae bacterium
CAGAAGATTATAGTTACAGATTTGAGATCGGAACAGAACCTGATACAGAAATTAAAAGTTTAAGTCCTGAGGATACATTCACGATGTATGAGATTATTATAGAAGATAGTCTCATAGATGAAGAGATAGAATCGATCAGACAAAAGATGGGTAAGCAAGATAGTACTGACAGTCCTATAATAGATGGCGATGTAGTATATCTAAATGTAAAAGAATTAGCAGACGGTAAGATCAAAGAGGAGGGTATAGAGTCTACTTTCTCTGTCCAAATAGATTCAGTTACAGAAGATTATAAGAATAAAATATTAGGTTCTAAGAAAGGAGATACCTTAGAAATAGATGTATACAACCTTGAGGAGGGTATGACTGCCGAGAATGTACACAAGTATATCCTCAAATTATCAGAAGAACAATTAGCTGATGTAGAGAACATAGGTAAGCTATACAGTGCTGAAATTACAGATGTTGTTAGAACAACGAAAGCAGAGTTAAATCAAGATCTTTTTGATGTATACTTCGGTAAAGATGAAGTCAAAACAGAAGAAGAAGCTAGAGAGAAAATCAAAACATACATATCTGACTTCTACAATAAAGAGACTAAAAACTACCAGAGCCGCGAGATTATGGACAGATTAATATCTGATAATAACCTTGAGTTGCCATCAGTCTTTCTTAAAAAGTGGATAAGTCAGAACGAGGAGATGACCGATGATAAGTTCGAAAATTTTGAGAAGGAGTTGAGATGGAGTCTTATCAAAAAGAAACTCGTCGAAAAACATGAGATAAAGGTAGAAGAGAAAGAAATATTTGACTATTTCGTCAATGCTGTCAGATCCTATTCCCCATATATGGATGAAGCTGCTCTCAAAAATACAGTGTTCTCCCTCATGCAAAATAGAGAACAGCTTAATAAAGGGATCGATGTTGTCAGTACTGGCAAATTATTTGATATACTTCAGGGAGAAGTCACTTCAAAAACAGAAAGTATCAGTAAAGATGACTTTTATGAAAAGGTAAAGGCCTTAAAAGAGCAAATCTAAGAACCTTTACCCCTTGTAGAAGTTATCTTATTGTAAAAAAATAACTAACACATGTCTTTAGGAAAAGAATTTAAGAAATATGCTACTAAACATCTGAATATCAATGCAGATGCGGTAGATCATCATATGGGAGGAATGGCAACAGCTGTACCTAATATCAATGGTTTTACGCCTCAGGTTATCGAGGAAAGACAAATGAATGTTGTAGGTATGGATGTATTTTCTAGACTTATGATGGATAGAATCATTTTCCTCGGAGTACCTATCAATGATTATGTAGCTAATGTGGTACAAGCACAGTTACTATTCTTAGAAAGTACTGATCCTAAGAGAGATATCCAGATGTTCATTAATAGTCCAGGTGGATCTGTAATTGCTGGCTTAGGCATATATGACACTATGCAGTATGTCGTACCTAATGTTGCTACTATATGTACTGGATTAGCCGCTTCTATGGGATCTGTTCTACTTGCAGCTGGTACTAAGGGAAAACGTACATGCTTAAAGCACAGTAGGGTGATGATACACCAACCAAGTGGTGGAATGCAAGGACAATTCTCTGATATGGAGATTACATATAATCTCATAAAAGAAATGAGAGGCGAGCTGTATACGATTCTTGCAGATTGTAGTGGACAGACATTTGAGAGTATAGAGAAGGATAGTGATAGAGATAACTGGATGACGGCGAATCAAGCTAAAGAATACGGATTAGTAGACGAGGTATTATCAAGAGAGAATCCACGTAAAACTGATAAAGCGTAATCTAAATACGATGGCCAATACAAAATCAAAAAATCAAAAGTGTTCTTTCTGTGGACGAGATAAGAAGGATACCCTTCTTCTTATAGCTGGGCTTGAGGGACATATCTGTGAAGCATGTGTAGAGCAAGCTCATGAGATAGTCAACGACGAGCTGGGTTCTAAAGCCAAGACGAAAGGGGAATTTCACTTTAAGTTACCTACTGGTGTTACACCTTTAGGTATCAAGACATTTCTTGATAATTATGTTATTGGCCAAACCGATGCTAAGAAATATCTCTCCGTAAGTGTGTATAATCACTACAAGAGGCTTAATCAAAAGTCTACGGATGATGTAGAGATTGAAAAATCAAATATTCTGTTTGTAGGTGAGACTGGGACTGGTAAGACGCTATTGGCTAAATCTATAGCGAAATACCTTAAAGTTCCTTTCGCGATCGTAGATGCTACCGTATTTACTGAAGCAGGATATGTAGGAGAAGATGTAGAAAGTATGTTAAGTAGATTGCTTCAAGCTTCTGATTATAATGTAGAAGCTGCTCAGAAAGGCATCGTATACATAGATGAGATAGATAAAGTTGCTAGGAAGGGAGATAATGCATCTATTACAAGAGATGTCTCTGGAGAGGGTGTACAGCAGGCATTACTTAAGATGTTAGAAGGTACTGAGGTTAATGTACCACCATACGGAGGACGTAAGCATCCAGAACAAAAAATGATACAGGTAGATACATCTAATATCCTATTCATCATGGGTGGCGCATTTGATGGTATAAATAAGTTAATAGCCAAAAGGTTAAACACGCAGGTTATCGGCTTTAAGAAGGATGTAGATCATATTCATGATGAAGAGAACCTTCTTAAATATATATCTCATCAAGATCTAAAAGCTTATGGATTAATACCTGAGCTGATAGGCCGTATGCCTGTTCTGACTTATTTGGATCCACTGGACAAAGAGACTCTTATAAGAATACTACAAGAGCCTAAGAATGCACTTCTTAAGCAATACAAGAAATTATTTGCTCTTGAGAATATAGAACTTACATTTTCTGACGATGCTTTAGATTTTGTTGCTGAGAAAGCGATGGAGTACAAGCTTGGGGCAAGGGGATTACGTTCTATACTAGAGGCGATATTGACTGATTCTATGTTTGAATTGCCAGGTAGAGATGACATCAAAGAATTCGTTGTAGATAGGTCTTATGCACACGATAAGTTAATGAATTCTACAATAACGAAGCTCAAAGCAGCTTAAATTCTGCTAATAGTCCTAAGTCTTATATCTAATATTTTCTATCTTATTGTCTTAGTCTATTACCCATAAAGTGGAAATCCTTCCATGTATTTGTGTACCTGAGATTTCACTTGCGCAATCTTCTTGTCATCGGTAGGATCGGAAATAATTTCATCTATCCATTCTACAACTTGCTTACAATCTTTGGATTTGAATCCACGAGTAGTAATAGCTGAAGTCCCTATTCTGATACCAGATGTCACAAATGGGCTTTTGTCGTCGAATGGTACCATGTTCTTATTAACTGTGATTTCAGCCCTTACAAGAGCATTCTCAGCATCTCGGCCATTAACATTCTTAGACCTTAGATCCAGAAGCATCAAGTGATTATCAGTACCTCCTGATATAATATTATAACCTTTATCTACAAATGCTTCTGCCATCGCTGATGCATTTTTAATTGTCTGCTTACCATATTTCTTAAATGAATCATCTAAAGCCTCTCGGAACGCTACAGCCTTTGCAGCTATAACATGTTCTAATGGTCCACCTTGCATACCTGGAAATACACCACTATTAAGAATAGATGACATCTTGATAGGATTACCTTTCTTAGTGGTTCTTCCCCAGGGATTGTTAAAGTCCTTGCCCATCATAATAATACCTCCACGAGGGCCCCTAAGTGTCTTATGTGTCGTAGATGTCACAACATGACAATGAGGTATAGGATCATTAAGAAGTCCTTTAGCTATAAGACCAGCTGGATGAGCTATATCTGCTAATAATAAAGCATCTACAGAATCAGCAATCTCTCGGAATCGAGCATAGTCCCAATCTCGACTGTAAGCAGAAGCGCCACATATTATTAGTTTAGGTTTATGGAGGTGAGCTAATTTTTCAACCTTATCCATATCTATTAACCCAGAGTCTTCCTCTACGCCATAAAAAACAGGATTATATACTTTTCCTGAGAAATTGACTGGAGAACCATGTGATAGGTGCCCACCATGAGAGAGATCAAAACCCATTATAGAATCACCGGGATTAAGCAATGCTAAGAACACTGCAGCATTAGCTTGAGCACCAGAGTGGGGTTGTACGTTAGCGTATTCTGCACCGAAAAGCTCATTGAGCCTATTGATCGCTATGGATTCTACTTTATCTACAACTTCGCAGCCTCCGTAGTATCTTTTGCCTGGATAACCTTCCGCGTACTTGTTAGTAAGACAACTACCCATAGCATCCATTACAGCTTGGCTGGTAAAATTTTCCGAAGCGATGAGTTCTATCCCTTGTCTCTGCCTTGTAAGCTCTTGATCTATTAAGGCTTGTATTTCTTTATCTACTTGCACTTTTATCCTAATTGGTTGTGAATAGTGAGGTTTAACTTTAGGTTATAAAAATAGAAAAGCCCCGTAGAAACTACGAGGCTTTTCAAATTATTTTATGCTTAGATGCATAAGCTTATCGATTATTGCACTCCTAATGCTCTCATTGTATCTAAATCTAACTGACCTACTGGAAGTCCGTTATCTTTTTGGAATTTAACAAGAGCCGCTTTCGTTGCTGGTCCGAATGTACCATCAGCTCCAGAAGCACCTAAGTTATAACCTCTTGAGATTAAAGCATTCTGTACTTGTCTGTAAAGACTTGGTGTAATATCTACATCACATACAACTGGCTTCCACTCAGTATATCCACCTTGAGATACTAATCTTCTCTTAGTAATAGTCTTGTACTGAGCTGCTATGTCAGTAGCTCTTGTAGAAGCTGCATCAGTTTTAGTATAAGTTCTTGTCTCATACTGTGCATCTATGTTGTTAGCTTCAGTAGTTGCATCATTAGCTAATCTTGTGAATGTTCTCGTAGCATATTGTGGCTCACCGACAACTGTTTCAGAGGTAGCATCATTAGCTAATTTTTGCATGCTAATGTTTGTGTATTGTGCAGGAATTGGGTTAGATGTTGTAGTAGCATCATTAGCCAATTTCTGGTAAGTTCTTGTAGCATATTGAGGATCACCAGTAACTACTTCATGTGTTGCATCATTAGCAAGTACTTGGTAGCTTCTTGTAGTGTAAGACTTACAATCTCCGTCATTAGCAGCACCTGTAGCAACTAATTCTGTTCTTCTGTTTTGTCTTCTTCCTTCTGCAGTATCATTAGTTGCTATAGGAGAGTTTTCACCTCTTCCTTCGTATCTTAATAATGAAGCATCAACTCCTTGAGCTACTAAGGCATCATATACTGCCTTAGCTCTATTTCTTGACAATGCTAAGTTAGATGCATTATCACCTTGGCTATCTGTGTGACCAACGATAGTTACCGTCTTACCACCTGATGTAATTGTTCCAGCTATTCTGCTGATCTCGCTAGCTGACGAAGCAGAAAGAACTGCTGAGCCAGAGTTAAACTTAACGTTAAGTCTCTGAGCACTTGATCCACCTGGACAGTACTCTTCATAAGTAGCATCAGATACTAACTTCTGAGAAGTAATAGTTGTAAATGAATCATCACCTCTTGTATTCTCTGCTGTTGCATCAGCAACTAACTTCTGAGAAGTTACAGTAGTATATTGTGCAGCTCCGTATACTGGCTCTGCATATGCATCATTAGCTAATTTCTGCATAGTTACAGTTGTGAACTGATCATCACCTCTTCTTGTCTCATGTGTTGCATCAGCAACAAGAACTTGGTAGTTTCTTGGTCCGAAAACATCATCACCTCTTGTATTCTCAGCTGTTGCTGATGAAGCTACTTTTCTGTAAGTTCTTGTTGTGTATTCTGCTGGAACATCTATTACCTCAGTAGTAGCAGGGCTAACTAACTTTTGGTACGTTCTTGTTTCATATCTTGCTGGTATAGTTACACTCTCTGTTGTAGCAGGAGTTACAAGCTTTCTCATAGTGATAGTCTCATATACAGCAGGTACTTCTACAGATTCTACAGTTGCAGGAGTAACTAATTTTCTATAAGTTCTTGTCGTGTATTGAGCTTCTACTGGAACAGATTCTGTTGTTGCAGGTGTCGCTAATTTCTTGTATGATCTTGTTGTGTATTCAGCAGGTACTTGTACTGCTTCTGATGTAGCTGGTGTAACAAGTTTTCTGTATGTTCTTGTTGTATATTCAGCCGGTACGTCTACTTTTTCTACAGTTGCAGGAGTAACTAATTTTCTCCAAGTTCTTGTACCGTACTTAGCAGGTACTTCTACAGCTTCTACAGATGCTGGAGTAACAAGCTTTCTCATAGTAATTGTCTCATAAACTGCAGGTACTTCAACAGCTTCCGTTGTTGCGTCTTGAACTAACTTCTGGTAAGTACGAGTTGTATATACAGGCTCTACTTTATTAGCAGATGTGCTTGCTGGAGAAACTAATTTCTTCATAGAAATAGTCTCGTATACTGCAGGAACCTCTACTACTTCTGTAGTTGCATCTTTTACTAGTTTCTGATAAGTTCTTGTCTTATACTGAGCAGGAACGTCTACAGTTCTGATACAATCTTCACCACTTTCTGTCCAACCTGCTTCACATCCTACTCTTACTTGTCTTGTTACAGTTCTGTATTGAGCTGGAGTTTCTACTAGACACCATACTAAACAATCTTCTGGATTAGCAGAAAGACAGTTCTTATCAGCCTTTTTCTTTACCCACTTACTTGAAGCAGCTTCTACTTCGATCTTCTCAGATTGTGTTTCGTATTTAGCTGGCTTC
>CALLAG010000394.1 GCA_938002705.1 uncultured Saprospiraceae bacterium
CATAAGGGATGGCGACACATTCATAACATTGTAAGATATCATACGGCTCTGATCACAGCCACTCGGTGGGTAGACAGTTACTGTATAGATACCTGTATCGATAGGGATGGGATTAATGTCTATAGATCTAAAGCCTCCGGGTCCTGTCCAGACCACAGAATCTACAACCGAATTTAACTCTAAAGGTAGCGGCATGAAAGGATCATTACAATTGACATTTACATCCTGAGTTATAAATGATGGCAGCTCTGCACTACCCTGCACTATGAATGAGGTATGCTCAGAACAGCCATTCTCATCTGTTACTGTAACGGAGTATATGCCTGGAGTATTGATGTCTATCATCGCAGTAGAATCTAATATTAGTTCATCTCCTTCGTAGTTAAAAATAGGGTTTATAGCGTTTGTGCTTACAGTTGTTCTCGATATAGTGCTGTCACAATCTATTATGGTAGAAGATACTTGTATATCAATAATTGCTGCCTGACTTACTAAGTTAATCGTATCGATTCTACGACATGATCCTACAGTAGTCGCGAGTACATATATCCCCTCATCAAGTGTCCTAAAGCCATCTTCATTAATATCGATTACGGATGGGCCATCTACAAGAAGAGCATCTACATCAATATCAAATCGTACATCAAAAGTATCTCCTACACACAGAGGAGATGTAATATCTATACCTAACATGAATGTATCTACGGAGGTGATCTGTACCCCTACAGTATCCGTGCAGTTATCAGATTGTACCTCAAGAATATAATAACCGGAACTGTCTACTTCTGCTATAGGCCCTATATCATTGACATAGCGACCATCATTTGTTGTCCAGTTATAAGATATATTACCAGTATTACTATCGCTCTGTGAGCCATTAAGAAACACTGACTCTCCACACTCTGTCGATAATGCAGATGCATCTATCACGGCTGATGGGAGGACCATCGTAGACTTAATAGAGATAAGAGAATCACATGTCACCTGATTCGTTCTTAAGATATTAGTATCCAAGTCATCAAAGATTTGGATACCGAAAAAAGACAAAGTATCACCCATACATAGTGTCGTATCTATATTCAGTATATTATCTACAGGACTTATGACAAGTGTAAAACAAGGATCAGTAACATCAGCACACACAGTACCGTTACTTATAAGTTCTTGTAGCTCAGAATACTGACTCTGACCAGTAATAAGTGGAGCATCTATGAGATCATAGGCAATACCACATATCATATAACTTCCTGGTGATAGTGTATCTGACTCTAAGATATTGTCTTCTATAGCTATAATATTATCACCTTCTATGAGTGCATAAGCATAGCCCTGCAGATTCTGATTAATAATAAAGTCAGGGTTCAAAAATGGGTCTAAGTTTCTTAACTGAATATCTTGCTGGCATGTCGTAAAAAACTCTTGCTGCATATCCCCAGCGTCCAAGAAACAAGGATCACATATACTGCCCGTAGGATCACAAAATATAATCTCGAAGAAATCTATTGTCCCATCGATTGTACCTAAGTTCTCTATGTCCAAAGTCCAAACCCCATTAGCACTTCCTGTGTCAAAATCTTCGAGACAACCACCGAAAGGATAATATACTCCATCATATAGATTAAATGATGCCCATGCTTGATCATTGTCCCATACATCACTGAATCCTGCATCAGGTGCTGCTGGAGTCATACATGGCGTAAACAATACGTTCCAGTCGATAAACGATGATAGACCTGAGTTAAGGGTTCCAGGACCAACTAATTCTACAGACTGCCCAGAGGGAGATGTCAATGTCATCCTGAGGTTGCCTATCTGACCATGACTAAAGAAAAGTCTAATACCACATATGGCTTGATTATCAGACATATCATCCAGTATAAGCCCAGAAACATCCAGCGATATAGACATGGAATCTTGAGCTTGAATTACAGTGGGCTCACTATAGAAACAAGGCTGCGATACACATAGTGCAGCAGAAAAGAGGAGATATATGGAGATTAGTCTTTTGATTTTCTACTATTAGTACTAAAAATATGAAGACAAAATAGTCATCATTATTCTATCCACTTACATATAATCGGAAAATCAATTGCAAATTAACTATGAGTCCTTAATTGAATTAATCAAAAAAAGGACTCATAGTATTATATAGGGTACCTCTATTATCTTATCACAGTCACGTTACCTGACAGAATTTTAGTTTCTTGATCAGGACCCGCGAATCTTACTTTTATAACGTAGACGTAGACACCTTGTTCTACTGGCTTATCATTAAAGAAGCCATCCCATCCATCATCTGGATTATTAGGCATGTGAGCAGGAGCATTGAATACAAGCTCACCCCACCTATCAAAAACTCTAAATTCATCTACGCTTTCTATATATTCATCAGACTGGACAAAGAAGTTATTGTTATCATCTCCATCAGGTGTAAATACATTTCCTATATAGATATCTCTCACTATACGTTCTCTTAAGGTCACACAATCTTCTGCTACACAGCCAAAGATATCCGTTACGGTAACGCAATATTCTCCGACACCTACAGGATTAACCATTATGGAAAAACACTCTAAAGGATCATCGCAGATAACTTCCCCATTCTCAGTCCATACAACGCTTACGATATTATCTGGATCTGCTGTTGTAGCTATCTGTAGATTGTACTCCTCGTCCGTCAGGTCTAATGTCTGATCATCACCTGCATCAACATCAAGATCACCCGGTTCTACAATAATAATCTGCTGAGGAGGCGTCTCACATCCATTGACATCTTGTATTATAAGACTATATGTCCCTGGTGGGAGATTCATAAACGCGGGATTATCTACATAAGTTAATCCTCCATCTATAGAGTAGAGATACTGGCCAGCACCACCATTGACACTACTTACGATAATAGCTCCTGCATCAGGATCAGCACAGTTAGGCTCTGAGATATCAGCTATATATGATGGGACATCAGTATTAGAGAATACTTCTACTTCGTCATCAGATGTACATCCAGTCTCTGTATCAGTCACAAGAAGGGTATATATTCCTGACTGAGAAGCCGTATATGTAGCCGAAGTATTATTCTGTATTACTATTCCTGATACTTCTGTCCATTGGTAATCATATTGTGCTCCTGATGAAGTCATACCAGACCCAAGTATTATCTCTTCAGTATCACAATCAATATTGAAGTCATCACCAGCATCAGCAATAGGTAGGGCATTAAGTTGTACTTCTGCTATGATCATCTGACCATCACATGATGCATTCCCTGATATCTCATACTGGAATCTATATACATCAGCTCTCTGATCATCGATGATAAAAGTCGCAGCATCTGCATCAAAAGCAGATCCTGTAGAGTTAGATAATTCTGTCCACTCTCCCCCAGCTTGATACCCATCTATAAGAGTCTCAAGCATAACGGCATCCATATCTCCCTCACAGTACTCTACCGAAGAACCTTCCATATCAACGGCCGGTAGTATAGTCAGTGATATCTGACTGAAACCTTGGCACCCTGCTGGTACATCAGTTAATGTATATTGGAAATTATAAACGCCATCAAGGAATGCTAAGTCAAAAGTAGTCCCTGTAATTGTGATATCATTAGGTCCTGATATAAAGGTCCATTCTCCATCTTCTACAAATGATTCTAATAGAACACTCAGATCGAAAACACCTCCGTCATTACACAGAGGACCGATAGGTATAAATATGATGGGAGGGCAGTTACAATTAACCACCTCAATGACGACATCTACGATCTCGTCTGCACAAGGTGCAATCGCTGATTGCGTCTCAAAGCTATAAATGTATTCTCCAGGCACCTCGTCAGTAAAATCAAGATTAGTAGGATCGGCGATGACATTACCATCAGGATCACTCCATACTACTGACTCTGAGACAAGAGATGTAAGATCAAGTTCTGTAGGATATACGGTTACATTGGTCCCGTTACATACGAATGCCTTCTCAGTATATGTATAGACTGGTGGAGCAAAAAGATTCATGCTGGTCATAAATTCTGTATCACAAGCTGGACCA
>CALLAG010000395.1 GCA_938002705.1 uncultured Saprospiraceae bacterium
GGAGTTTGCTCAGTTCTATCTGATGCTTCCAGTAGCTATGATTATAATCTGCATCACTTTCATCCCACTATTCTATAAGATGAAAGTCTATACAGCTTACGAATTCTTAGAAAATAGATTTGACCTAAAGACGAGATCATTAACCTCGTTTCTATTTCTTGTACAGAGAGGATTGGCTACCGGTATTACAATATATGCCCCATCTATAGTTGTCTCATCAGTGATGGACTGGAACTTACAAGCAACAACTATATGTACTGGAATCATAGCGATAGCTTATACGGTAAGTGGTGGCACTAAGGCGGTACACGTTACACATAGGCATCAGATGGTCGTCATACTCTTGAGCTTATTCGTTATCTTCTTTCTATTACTTAACACCGTTACAGAAACCTATACATTCTCAGAGAACCTTCTTATAGCTAAAGCCAATGAAAAGTTGAATGTTTTAGACTTTACATTTGACTGGAACGATAGGTATAATATATGGTCATCTATGGCTGCGCTATTTTTATTCCTATCCTATTTTGGTACAGATCAGTCGCAAGTACAGCGGTACATATCTGGTAAGAGCATCAAAGAAAGTCGCTTAGGATTGATTATGAATGGTATACTTAAGCTACCGCTTCAGTTTTTTATCTTGTTTCTTGGGATTATGGTTTTCCTCTATTATCAGAGTAATGATGCACCCGTCTTCTTTAATGAGAATGTCATCAATCAAGTCAGAGAAAGTGATAACGCTGAAGAACTCAAAGCATTAGAGGACACTTACACACAGCATCTTTCAGTTAGATCTGATGCTAACCAAGCACTTGTAGAAGCACGCAGAGCAAATGATCCTATTGCGATAGCAGCAACGAGTAAGCAAGTCTATGAATTATCAAAAAGAGATGCGTCAATAAGATCAGAGGTAAAGGCACTCATCACTAAAACCGATAACAAATTAGAAACGAATGATAAAGATTATGTATTTATAAGTTTCATACTCTCTTATCTGCCTAATGGTCTTATAGGTCTATTGTTAGCTGTTATATTTTTTGCAGCTATGTCCTCCACTTCCTCAGAACTAAATGCATTAGCATCTACCACTACAGTTGATATCTACAAACGACTAATCAAGAAAGATGGCTCAGAAACACATTACCTCAAAGCATCTAAAATGTGGACACTGTTCTGGGGTGTAGTTGCAATCCTGTTTGCCTCCTACGGTAAGTTATTCGAGAACTTAATACAATTTGTCAATATTATAGGATCCGTATTCTATGGTACTATCTTAGGGATATTCTTAGTAGCTTTCTATATAAAGCATGTTAAAGGTAATGCCGTATTCATAGGAGCAGTACTTGCTGAGTCACTTGTTATTGCGGTTTTCTTATTGGATCTGAATGAGATAATCAGTGTACCATTCTTATGGCTCAACGTGATAGGTGTTGTGGCAGTCATAGTATTCTCCTATATCATACAGAGCTTCTCTAATACTTCTAAGCAAATCATAGAAGTAACATAGTAAAAGCTATCAATAATAGTAAGTAAAACGAACTGCTTATAGCTTAGGCTTTATGTCAAGCTCTTTCTTAATTATGTCTCTTATTCGTTTGTCACGCTTACATAGAGTCATTATAAGCTGATGGAGGACTAATCTATCACAACTCACTAATTTTGTATTGACTAATGATAGACTTCCTTTAGATATAGGGATATCATTCTGGAAGCTACTACGAAGTACAAGAATTACGGCTACTTTATGTTTGCATATTGGGCCAGCAGAATAAGGACAATTACATTGATGGGTGAATATGTTTGCATCCTTATCCAAAACAATATTTACACTATAGGTAGAACCTCCGATAACAACTGCCGTATAATCGCCATTACCTTGTTCTTCCACTTCTGTTATTAAGCCAGAATCTATAATAACTCGTGCTCTATTAATTAACTCATCAGATACAAACTCTTCGATATTATAGATTGATATAGACATAGTAGCGATAAGGTACTAAATGTTATAAATTAATCAACAATCAAAAACTTGCCTACACTTTTACTACCGTCATGACTTACAACTTCGTAATAATAAATGCCTGCTACATAATCAGCACTATTGATATCATAGTGATTATTGTCAACTATACATGACTTAACGACATTGCCATTAGAATTAATTATAGTAAGTGTCCTGATATTTCTTGACGTAGAACCATCTAAGATAAGAGTCGCTACATCAGTTATCGGGTTAGGAAAGACAGAGGATTTAATTATATTTTTATCATTCTCAGATACCGAAGTCGATATACTGAACGATGGTAATTCTACAACATAAGAATCTACAGAACGTCCATCTTCTGCACCACTCCAGTCAGAACCGAAAAGAACTCTTGTACCAGTAGGACTTATGACAGCATGAGGTTCTCCCCAGTAATCAAACTCTTCCTCATCACTTCTATGATGCCCTATTCTACATACCTTGATATTCCCAGCTTCCGCTTTTGCGATAATTAATTCTTGATCTAATAGAGACTGGCCATCTCTATCATAACCTATCATAGAAGCGGCTAACCATCCACCTTCTGTATTCTTATGTGCTAATGCAGATATGTGGGTACCTGATTGGGGATATTCGTAGCCCTGATCTTGACTGATAACGGGGATACAATCTCCTGTCGTCAAGTCATGAGCGATTACATCCCCCAGGCATCCTCCGTCAGGACCTTGAGCAAATGCTATTGCAAAATGTGCATCGTTACCGTTAGCCAACTTACCTATACATGAATGCTCTAAGTTAGACTCATTAAGTGATAGTAATGGACTTCCAGAAGTATCATAGACTTGATTACCATGATAGTACCGTGTGCCACTCGGAGCTACCGAGGGAGCAACAAAATTTGTATTAGCGACATCTATTTCAATAAGTTCATCTGTAGATATTCGATATGAATAGCATGTAGCATTATTACATCTAAAGCTAAATACATCATTATCCCACGACATCATTTGTATATCATTACCCATAGCTACTGTTCCATTACAAGAAGATATATCCTTAAAATTGACAATGACTACTTTCTGCTGAGTACTAAGGTGATATCTAATCAGATCCCGACTTGGTCTTTCTAAATAATAGAAGATATCAGGATCTTGAAAATCCCAAAATATCTGCTCTATATCTGCGGGATTGACATCATCAAGATACCTTATGGATGCATATGTCATACCATCTAAGAGTAGATGTCTACCTTGTGATTGATCATACAATATCATAAATGACTCATCAGCATTCCATGCTTGTATAGTACTGTACATAGGAACTATAACACCATTATCACCAGCATCAGTTATACGTCTTATAGTAGTTCCGAATGAAGGATCTGTTATTGACTCAAGATAATTAGGCTTATCAATATCCTGCATAGGATGAGCACTCAGATCATTGACCATAAGTCCTTCTGTCAAGTCTTGGGACTGTAGATTGGTAGTCAATATTGTCATTATCAGTAAGCATATTCCAGTATATCTGTAGATCATCATTGTGTATTTCATATTATGAATAAGTATACAAATATAACTAACAAATTAGTATTCAATGCTATACATATGACATATAAATTACATACGTTTATGACCTCTCAGATAGTACTTTCTCTATATCAACCAAGCACATATCCTTAGCCTTAAGCAGAACAAGAAAATGATATAGCAAGTCAGCTGCTTCGTTCTTGAATAAGTCTTCATTATCATCCATCGCTTCTATCACTAATTCTACTGCTTCCTCTCCTACTTTCTGAGCTACTTTATTGATCCCTTCACGATATAATTTATTAGTATATGACTTCTGATCATTAGAGTCTATTCGACTTTGGATTGTATTTTCTAATTTATAGATAAAGCCTTTACTTGTCTCTTCTTTGAAACAAGAACTGCTCCCAGTATGACATGTAGGTCCATTCGGTTTTGCTTTAATTAGGATTGTATCATTGTCACAGTCGATGTACGTTTCAGATACAGTAAGAGAATGTCCTGATTCTTCACCTTTAGTCCACAGTCTCTTCTTACTTCTACTATAGAATGTTACTCGACCTTCTGATTGAGTTTTAAGCATTGCCTCCTCATTCATATACCCCAACATTAGGACTTGATCAGTCAGATAATGCTGAATTATTACAGGTACGAGACCATCACTCTTACTAAAATCTACTTCCATCTCACCGATATTTTATTATTATATAAATATTGTTTTAAATCTGGGATCGCTATATCTTGATAGTGGAATATACTCGCAGCTAAGGCTCCAGTTGCTTCTGTTTGTTCAAATACTTCCTTAAAGTGATGTAAGGTTCCAGCACCACCAGAAGCTATGACAGGTAGATTTACTGCAGAAGATACTTGAGCAGTTAAGTCTATCTCGAATCCGCTCTTTGTGCCATCACTGTCCATAGACGTAAGTAATAGTTCTCCCGCTCCTAATGTCTCCACTCGCTTAGCCCAGTCTATCACCTTAAGTGCCGTTTTAGTTTGTCCACCACTTACATATACAATCCATTCTCCTCCTACATACTTAGCATCTATAGCAACGATGATGCACTGACTTCCAAAATTATCGGCAAGCTCAGAAATTAATTCTGGCTTATATACTGCTGCAGAATTGATACTTACCTTATCTGCGCCTGCATGCAGCACCAAGGAAACATCCTCATTGGACTTGATACCACCTCCTACTGCAAATGGGATATTGATATTCTTAGAAATCTGCTTGACCAACTCAGTCAGTGTACTTCTGTTATCAGAGGTAGCAGTGATATCTAAAAATACGAGTTCGTCAGCCCCTTCTTCTACGTACCTTATAGCTAATTCTACAGGATCTCCGGCATCTCTTATATCCTGAAAATTTATCCCTTTGACAGTTCTTCCGTCCTTGATATCTAAGCAAGGAATAATTCTTTTTTTCAACATAATACTTTTTGAATTTTGTAATACAGAGGAATATTCCCTTATTAATTATAGTTATGAAAGTACAAATGTTGACAGCTGTCTTAATGATATTTTATTTTCATAAATAGCCTTACCGATAATGACACCTTCACATCCTATACCTTTTAATTTGTGAATATCGTCCATTGTTGATACCCCACCGCTTGCAATAAGCTTAACATTAGACTGATTAATTATGGATTCATACAGATCTGATGAAGTACCTTGCAGCATACCGTCTTTAGCAATGTCAGTACATATTACGTATTTCACACCTTGTCTTTCGTAGTTAGTAATAAAGTCTATAATATCTATATCTGTAGTATCTATCCATCCTGATGTAGCTATTTTACCATTGCGACAATCAGCACCTAAAATGATCCTATCACTTCCATACTTGCTTACCCAAGTTATAAATACATCAGGATTTATCGCTGCAATACTTCCAACTGTAATCTGATGAGCACCACTATTTATGGCAATAGAAATATCACTTTCAGATTTAATACCTCCACCAAAATCAACAATAAGGTCAGTACCCTTACATATGCTTTCTAAGGTTTTATAATTGACAATTTTATGAGTTTTAGCACCATCCAAATCTACTAAGTGTAAGTATCTTATTCCACAATCTTCGAAATACTTAGCTACAGAGAGAGGATCTTCACTATATATTTTTTTTGTGCTATAATCACCTTTGGTTAGTCTCACACACTTACCATCTATAATGTCTATGGCTGGTATAATTCTCATATTTCTAAAAAGTTTTTTAGAATCTGCTGCCCCACTGAGGCAGATTTTTCTGGATGAAATTGGGCAGCAAAGAAATTATCTTTGCCCAATGCAGCACTGAACGGATGTATATAATCACAAGTCGCAATTGTATCACAACTGAGATCAGCAAAGAAACTATGCACATAATAAACATCATCATCTACTCCAATAGAATTAAATAATAGACCTTCCACTTGCACAAAATCATTCCACCCCATATGGGGTACTTTTAATTTTGGTGGAAATAATCTAACCTTAGTGTCAAATACACCTAAGCATTCTGTATCTCCCTCTTCACTATGCTTACACAGCAATTGTAAGCCCAGACAAATACCCAAAAAAGGATTCCGAAGTCCAACGATAGTTTTATCTAAATTTTTAGACCGTAGATAATTCATAGCTGAACTGGCTTCTCCTACTCCAGGTAGTATCACCTTATCTGCATTTTGGATAGTAGCTATATCATCAGTGACAATACTCTCATAACCCAAGCTATTAATGGCATTACTTACAGATAAGATATTGCCGGCATTATAATTAATTATAGCTATCATAATATGCCTTTTGTACTTGGTATAGAATAATCACCCGTCTTACTTATTGACATTTTTAGCGCCTTTGCAAATGCCTTAAATATAGATTCAATTTTGTGATGTTCATTTGTACCTTCCGCTTTTATATTTAGATTGCATCTTGCAGAATCACTGAATGATTTAAAAAAATGATAAAACATCTCTGTAGGAACATCACCTATTTTCTCTCGGAAAAAATCAGCTTCCCATACTAACCATGGCCTTCCACCAAAATCTATAGCTACTTGTGCCAGACAATCATCCATAGGCAATAGAAAGCCATATCTCTGTATTCCCTTCTTAGTTCCTAATGCCTTACTAAAAGCATCTCCT
>CALLAG010000396.1 GCA_938002705.1 uncultured Saprospiraceae bacterium
GTAACCAGCTATTAGGTGATGACTACAGTAGCAAGCTCTCTGCGTATTTAGCACAAGGATGTATCTCTCCTAAGCTGATATACGAAGAAGTTAAGAAGTATGAGCAAGAAAATGGCTCTAATGACTCTACGTATTGGCTGATATTCGAATTAATGTGGAGGGATTACTTCAGATTTATGGCTAAGAAGCATGGTAACAAAATATTTCAACCATCGGGAATTTCTGGGAAGAGGGTAGAGCAATCCTATGATAATGAAGTCCTATTTAAGAAATGGTGTGATGGTATGACCGGGATACCATTCGTAGATGCTAATATGCGTGAGCTTAACGCTACTGGCTATATGTCTAATAGAGGAAGGCAAAATGTGGCTTCGTTTCTTGTCAAGGATATGCACATTAATTGGTTATTAGGTGCTCAGTACTTTGAGTCACAATTGGTGGACTATGATCCTTGTTCTAATTATGGTAACTGGAATTATGTCGCTGGTGTAGGCACAGATCCGAGGTCTGATCGTTATTTTAGCATTCCTGTACAAGTAAGAAAGTATGATCCTAACGGTGACTATATCCGTCACTGGCTTCCAGAGTTGGCTGAGGCTCCATTAGATTATCTGATTAATCCATTTAAAAGTAATTATAAGGACTCAGCAGAGCTCAACTATCCACAGCCTTGTATCCACATTAAGAACTGGAACTGAGTGTTTTCGGTACTAACTAACTATTAATCCATCGACGATCTCTAAGCAAGTGTCGCTGAGCTTAGCAAGCTCTTCATTATGAGTGACTATTATGAATGTCTGTCCCATATCTTTCTTAAGATCTACAAACAGCTGGTGCAGCTCCTCGGATGTAGATGTATCCAGATTACCAGTAGGCTCATCTGCGAATATGAGACTGGGATCATTAATGAGAGCTCTAGCAACAGCCACCCGTTGTTGTTCTCCACCTGAAAGCTCAGAGGGCTTATGATGTAACCTTTCTGATAGTCCCAGATAGTCTAATAATTCTTTTGCTTTTGATACAACCTTAGAGTTCCTAGTATTACTTATGTGGCCAGGTATGCAAACGTTCTCTATAGCATTAAATTCGGGGATCAGGTGATGAAATTGAAAAACAAAACCTATTTGTCTATTTCTAAATATGGCCAATTCCTTATCTGATAATTGACTGATATTTTGGCCACCTATCTCTATGTAACCATTGTCTGGATTGTCTAATGTACCCATAATATGCAGTAAGGTACTCTTTCCACTGCCTGACTTACCTACTATGCTTGTGATCGTTGATTTCTCAATCTCAAGGCTTATTCCCCGTAGTACTTTAAGATCGTCATATGACTTCTCTATATCAATAGCTCTTAACATATAACTAATCTATAGTTTTTAAGGCTAATATGATAGCCTAATACAGATTTTAGCCAAATACTTTTGCAAGTTCTATGCATATCATACATTTGCCGACGTGAGAATACTTCAGCTTACTAAGAAATTTCCATATCCAGCCAAAGACGGAGAATCAATTGCTATTCTGGCGATGGCTAAAGGATATGTAATGGGAGATCATGAAGTCGATCTTATGGCCATGAATACTCGTAAGCATCATGTGGATACAACTAAGCTTGATGGCATATCAGAATATTATATGAATTACTGGCATACTGATGTTAGTACTGAGGTTGTTGTCCAGGATGCTTTCTACAATCTCTTTTCCTCTGACTCTTATAATATAGAGAGATTTAATATCGACACATATAGAGAAGAATTAGTGAGAATACTTAACAGTAATACTTACGATATTATCCAACTTGAGACTGTATATCTTACACCATACATAGATGTGATCAAGGCCCATTCTAAGGCTCTAATCATATTGAGATCTCATAATATAGAACATGAGATATGGTATAATCTGTCTAGGACTGAGCCTAATCTTATAAGAAAGTGGTACTATAAGCTTTGCTACCGCAGACTCAAAAACTATGAAATCAATAATGTATTGTCTTATGATATCATATTAGCCATAACTGATAGAGATAGGCTTAAGTATCAATCTATTAATTCTAAATTATCCGTTTCTACGGCTCAGGTTGGCATTGATTTATCGAAGTACAATAAAGTGTCAGCATCTCAGACCTGTGACTATATTGGCTATATAGGTTCACTCGATTGGAGACCAAACATAGAAGGCTTAAATTGGTTTTTTAAGAATGTTTGGCCTGATGTATCTCGCGAATTTCCTAATGTAGTTTTCCATCTTGCAGGTAGAAATGCAGATCCAGAATTCATAAAAACATTACCAGCAGGAGTAGAGTTTTTTGGTGAAGTAGACGATGCGGTAGAATTCATAGCTACTTTGGATGGCGTGATAGTACCTTTGATGTCTGGGAGTGGCATCAGGATAAAGATTCTTGAAAGTATGGCTATGTCAAAAACTGTGTTTTCTACAAGTAAGGGTTTTGAAGGAATTGAGATAAAGGATATGGAAAATGCAATCTTATTTAATGATGCAGAAGAGATGCTAGCTAAGTTTAAAGACTGGTATCAGAATGCAGAGATAAGACAAAAGATAAGTGAGAATTCTCATAGATTAATAACAGAGCGATTTGATATCGCTTCTATAAATCGTAATATAATTAGTGAGCTAAAAAATATTTCATACCTATGAAAAAATATAAAGAACCAAACGGATTAAATGACGTGGCTTTATTCCATAAGACATTTGATCTACCTATTGTTGATACAGTTGCTATACCTGATAAGAAAAGGTGTGAGCTTAGAATCAACCTATTACAAGAAGAATTGAATGAGCTTAAGCAAGCGATAGAGGATAATGATATTGTAGAAGTCGTAGATGCTTTATGCGATATTCAATATGTTTTATCAGGTGCAATATTAGAATTTGGAGTTGGAGAAAAATTTAAAGATTGCTTCGATGAGGTACAGAGATCTAATATGAGTAAGACATGTAAGTCTCTCGAAGAAGCTGAAGCAACCTTAGAACATTACATGAAAAAAGACGGCACAGTAGCTCATATTGTCAAACGAGATAATGAATATCTTGTATACAGAGAGTCTGATCAGAAAGTGCTAAAATCAATAAACTACAGCCCAGCTGAATTAAAGCAATTTCTATAGATTGTCTAATGAAGATGATAGGTCTTCGATATTAACTGATTGTGGCGATAGTCTTATAGTACTCTCTATTTGATTTGGATTAATCTCCATAGCAGCATAGTAGAATGTACTTTCATTCTCTATGTACGATATTGAGATGACTTCTATTGTACTGCTGGCTATAGGCACATTGTAGCTGCAATACTGGTCTTCTGATATGGACTGAGCTTGCAATAAGTATTGATGCGAATCCATAACAACATATACTAATGTGTTATCCGAATTCAATTTTTCGTCTTCTATGGTAACACATAGATCATTAAGCGTATAAGGTGCATCGTCTATAACTGTAAGTGAGTACCAGCCTGTCTGAGATACAGGAAACTCGTAACCAGAGAACTTTTCTAATACGTTTTCGCTATTCAGCTTAGTCCATTCTGTATATTTTATTCTTAGGTTTTGTATCGCGTTATTATAACTCCATGCTATTGAGTTATTAGCTACATAACCATTACCTATTTGAAGTTTACCATCTCTTTCTTCAGAAGGTATTCTTATAATAATTTCTTTATTGTTTTTTATTGATAGGCTTTTATTATCGTTGTCCTTAGCGGATACGTATACACTGTGTATGACGTCTCTGATTCCTTCGTCAGATACTTGAGTAATATTTCTTGTAATATAATCGGAGTAAGAACTTAACTCTATGATATCAAGCTGATAGGGGATATCGCTTAGTTCACTTGGGTTGTAGAAAGTATTGATAGGGATTTCTATATCAGTATCCATATTTGTACTAATAGTAGAAAGCGTATTGTTATTAAGCTTATAACTTGATGATTTAGATTCACCTATATTTTTGAGTTCGGTATGTACTACCGATATATCGTTAGGCACGAACTGCTCTATGTTATCGCCACATGAAATTAATCCTAAGATTAGTATTAGGGTTGTAAGTTTCTGCATTTCTCTTATGGGATTTAAATTGATTCTCGGATAGATTATATAATTATAAGAAACGGTATCTGACCCCTGTGGAGAGACCATATTTTGTAAAGCTTTGTCTTACCGGAATAGTAGCATGTTGTATATCTGTGTAAGACATATATGTTACTCCTAAGTTAAGGGATAATATATCATTGATATTTTTAATAACGTGTGCACCGGCGATATATCCGATACCAAATTTGTCACTGTATAAATTAGAACCTGAATCATCTCCAAAGTAGATTGGATTACCATCTATATCTAAAACTCTTCCTGAGCTATGTGATGATATATTGAAATTAGGAC
>CALLAG010000397.1 GCA_938002705.1 uncultured Saprospiraceae bacterium
TAGATCATAATGAATATGAGAAGATCATCATGTACTATTCTATGAGATGTAAGGATGGATTAGTCTCTACTGGTGCTGAGAGAAACAAAGGCTGTGGAGAGTGGGATTATAGTTGTAATACCTATATCGTAGATGAGTCAAGAGTGGATTCATTTAAGCAGACATCACCGGAGTTTGACTTTGTAGGATATAATTCTGACCTATTAGAATATAGTGATGAGCAGACATTTACAACAAGAGAGATAGCTCAGACAGAAGTAGAGTATACTAACGTCATATTCGACAGACCTTTTGATGTTATAGATGGGGACACAGACTTGGATTATAATTTTGGAATGCCAGGTGATGGTATTCAGTTAGAATATATATTACCAGCTCAGACATTATTAGATAGTGGTGTGAGATCTAACAATGATATCACTGGTATTACACTCCCTATTATAGATGGTGATATAGTCCTGTCTAACCTCAGAGTCTACTTACAACAAACCGATAATACTATAGCAGATGATAATCTTAGTTCTGGTAATTGGGAGGAAGTACTACATAGAAGTACGATATTAGATATAGATAATAAGACATTAAGATTCTACTCCAAATATGAATGGGATGGGGTCTCTAATCTTGCAGTTAAAATGACTTATGATTCTGCTGATGGTTCAGGAATTGTCATAAAAGGTGATGATATAGTGAGTCAAGCTGCAGCTTATTCAGATCTAAAGGATGATACATACTGGGCCTTTGGTCCAAGTGGTCATATTAGTATAGAAGGAGATTTCTCAAGTATCCAAGATGAGATTACGATTGCTTTCTGGCAGTATGGATTTCATACTTTACCTATTAATTCTACGATTTTTGAAGGTGTAGATGGTGATAATCAGCGACAAGTTAATGCACATCTACCTTGGGGTAATGGTCAGGTATATTGGGACTGTGGTAATGAAGGTGGTTATGATAGAGTTAATCAACCTGCTGATCCTAGTAGTTATAAGAATCAATGGAACCACTGGGCTTTTACTAAGAATGCAACAACAGGAATTATGCAAGTATTCCTTAATGGAGAATTATGGATAGAAGGCAGTGACAAAACGAAGAAGATTGATATTCAAAAATTTAAAATAGGGCAGAATGTCAACGGTAATAATTATTACTACGGCAGAATGGATGAGTTTCAGATGTATAGTAAAGCTTTGTCACAGAGTGATATACAATCTTGGATGACGGAAACTATAGACTCAAGTCACCCAGCCTATGATGATCTTGTTGTCTACTATGACTTTAACTCTGATCCTCTACAGGAGCTACAGGACAAAAGTGGAAACGGTAACAATGGCATTATAGATGGTGTAATCTACAGCTTACCTATGTCACCTGATAGGTCTCTTGCAAGTGCTCAGGCCTCTACAATTATTCCTAATCAAATCATCAAACAAGATGCAGTCGTATCCTCAGTCACAGAAGTGATAGATACTTACTCCTATCCTAACTTACCACAGCGAGTAGACGAATATAAGGTCAATGGAACGGACCTCGAATTAGTAGGCACTGAGTATTACTACAATCATGAAGAATCTGTATTGCTAGATGTGGATGGAAATTTTAAATCTAATAATTCTGTAGGTATAGATGGACGATTATTAGAAGGATCACTCGATTATTACTCTAAGGTGCCTATGGCATTTGAGCTGATGTCATTCGTTACACCATACGGGATAGGTATAGATTTTGGAATAGAAGGACACACATGGACTTTTGATGTTACACATCTAGGACCTATACTCAAAGGGAACAAAAGAATGTACCTCACACGAGGTGGAGAGAGACAAGAAGAAATGGATATAAGATTTGAGTATGTCAAAGGTACACCAAGTAGAGACGTCTTAGATATACAGAATATATGGCCGACGAGTGGCAGAGTAAGTTATACTAATATTCAGAATGATGTTCGATTTGAACCACGAGAATTTGTCTATGATTCTACCGTAGCGACTTATACTATAAAAACATCTATTACTGGTCATGGCCAAGAGGGAGAATTCATACCGAGGATACATAATATGAAAGTAGGCCAGTTTACAGACAGTTGGTCGGTATGGAAAGAGTGTGCTGAGAATCCGATATATCCACAAGGTGGGACTTGGGTGTATGATAGAGCAGGGTGGTGTCCGGGTATGGCTACCGATGTGAGAGATTGGGATGTGACAGAATTTTTTAGATTCTATGGTAACCCGATCATAGATTATAATATACCGGTAGCGTCAGGGACAAGTGATTACATAGTCAGTTCTCAGCTGGTGAGTTATGGAGCACCTAATAAGACATTAGACCTTGCTATAGAGGATGTAGTGTATCCATCATCAAGAATAGAGCACGCAAGATTTAACCCAACATGCTTGCCTCCTGTCATTACGATTAAGAATCATGGCTCTGAGAATATAACTAATGCAGTGATAGAGTATGGCGTGATAGGTAAGTCTCAGAATACTTACGAGTGGAATGGTAATATTGCTTTTCTAAGAGAAGAAACTTTTGAATTAGGATTCTTAACTCGACTGTCAGTAATCGAAGAAGGCGATATGTTTTTTGCAAGAGTGCTTAGTGTGAATGGACAATCGGATACCTATGATAATAATGATGAATACATTACAGAATTACAAGCACAAGACCATTATGATGGAGACCTCATAATAGAAATGAGAACTAATAATGCTGCTAACGAAACACTCTACAGAGTATATGATAGTAATGAGAATCAATTAGTCTATAGAGGAGGTAACCTCACTGCTAATAGGTCTTATACAGATACGCTCAGAGGACTCACTGGATGCTATAGAATAGCAATAGAAGATAGTGATCAAGACGGTATCAGCTGGTGGGCTAATAATGATGGGAATGGATATATAAGAGTCAAAGAAGAAGGTGGCCCTTGGAAGACGATAGCTACAGACTTTGGAGCTTCTGTAGATTATGTATTTACATTAGGTAATGTCACAAGTACAGAAGACATTACAGAGATAGAAAATCTAACAATATATCCTAATCCTGGCAATGGTATTGCTTATATAGAGAATATGAAAGATTGGGCTGCCGAAGTAGATCTTATTATCTCTGATCAATTGGGTAGGACAGTACACACGCAATCAGTAAGTACTCAAAAGTTATTGAACGATGGCATACCACAATTGGTTACGATGCCAGCTGGGGTTTATTTCATAAGAATAAACGATGGTAAGAAGAAGTCGATTCTAAAGTATATAAAAGCTGATGCGTCACGATAGTTTCTGATGCGACTAATCAAATAAATATGATACGGCAACTAAGGATAGAGGTATAACTACGAAAAATATAAAATCATACAACTCGATTTCGCTTTTTTTGAACTTGAGATAGATACTTGAAAATATTAAGCTAAGCATAGCTAAGTACTTTATTATAAGAGGTATCCCGTTTAGGTTTTTTATAAGGTATTGAGTGAAATCCTTACCATCTCGTTCATAATAAATTACTTTATTGAAAATTGGTGTTATACCAATACTAACAGATTTATTTTCAAACTTCTCAGTTATTGTTGTAGCGAAACTATAATCATTCGAAGTAAATACTTTAGAGGTAGCGTTACTGCCGGTGCCTATCCATTTTTGACCTATTACTTGTTCTTCGACTATCTCGAATCCTAATAATGTGGCATCAACCAATTGAAGTGCCATGAATACAGCAAGACTTATAAAAGGAGTAATTAATAGATTAAGAATATCATTTTTGAAATACTGAAATAGGTAGTCTATTTTATTTTGTTCCTCAATATGTTCGTATTCAGATTCTGAAATATATTTAGATAATATTTCGTAGCAAATTTTCGCCTCTTCATGATTTAGGTTATTGAAACACAGTAATCCATTAGTTTCGTCAGTAAGAAAACTGGACTGATAAGAAGAGATATGAGCAGAACCTTGAAAGAAGATTTTTGATTTATTAGAATCGCTATATTTGATAAGCTTAACATTTCCGATGATAATATATGGAGTAAAAAACTCCTTATGGCCGAAATCTCGCCATGTATATAATATTCCTTTTTCAGTAATTATATACTCTAATGAATAGGGTACCCTAAAGCGGCCATACATCTCACGCAATAGAATGAATAGTAATATAAAAGATACTATGGTAAAGAAAAAGGCTACCCATCTTAACGAGCTAACACTACCGATATAAAAAGTAATAAGGACAGGTGCAATTTGTAAAAAAGTTGAAAGAATACCAATAGATTCAAATCCTTGACTGAACCCCAAAGTTACTTTCGGTTTAATCTCTTTTATTACTTTACCATAGCGTGGATTCACTTAATTTTATTTTTTTGGATTTAAGTATTTAGGCCTAATATAAAATAGAAATGCATCATAGCTTTTAGATTACATCACCATTTGGTACCCTTTATTGTACTAATGTATCTACATTAGTTCTATTAGAACTTTGCTGTGATTACAATTTTAATTTAAACCATATTTCTTTTCTGAATAGAAATAATGTTAAAATTTCCGTGACTTGAATTAACATTTGGCGTCTAAACTTCTGTAAAATTTAACTAATCACAAAAATTAAAAATGTTAGAAAATATTAACATACAAGCACTTATAGACACAGTACTCGCATGGTCGCCAAAGATTGTAGCTGGAATCCTTACTTTAATGATAGGATTCTGGATAGTCAATATGATTACCAAAGTTATAGGAAAATCATTAACCAAATCAGGTGTAGATGAAAGTCTTGCTCCGTTCTTAAGATCTCTTGTAAGCGTATTACTTAAGGTAATGGTAGTTATATCTGCAGCTGGTGTTGTAGGAATAGAAATTACAGCTTTTGCGGCATTAATAGCTGGTGCAGGTCTTGCAATAGGCGCTGCGATGTCAGGTACATTAAGTCACTTTGCTGCAGGTGTTATGGTTCTGATATTTAAGCCATATAAAGTTGGAGATCTCGTAGATATACAAAGCACAGTAGGTCACGTTTCTGAGATTCAAGTATTCAATACTGTTATTAATACCTTAGATAATAAGAAAGTTATCATGCCTAATGGTATCGCTACGAGCGGCATCATGACTAACCTTACGGCTAATGGTAAGCTGAGAGTAGATCTTAATGTTGCAATGCCATACGAAGAAGATTTTGATAAAGTTAAAGGCATTATCAAAGGAGCACTAGATAAGGTAACTGAAAAACTTCCTGATGAGCCTACTATCGAGATAGAGAAGTTTGATGAGAATAATGTATTACTTGCAGTAAGACCTTATGCTACTGATGCAACTTACTGGGATGTATATTTTAATTCTTACAAAGAAATTAAAAAAGCATTTGGAGAAGCGGGCATCGAAGTCGCTTACCCAGCAAGAAGAGTCAAGAATATATAAGATATTCTTACCGAATAAATGTAAATTATCTGAGGAGACGCCAGTTGGTGTCTCCTTTTTTATTGTTATAGTATCACGTCTTTCTATAGGAATAGCAAAGTATAATTAGTTTTTACTGGGATAATATAATTAGCCATAAGCATATTAAGTAAGAATGTTCTTCTGACTATTATGACGATAGTAGACTTGCTATGAGTAATATGCGATTATATAAGTCTGTTATTCTAATCTTACGATAGTTTTCTTTATTATTTTTCATAGATAAGCCTACCGTATTCATCGAAATTAATCAC
>CALLAG010000398.1 GCA_938002705.1 uncultured Saprospiraceae bacterium
TGATAGAACTTACTACTTCGAGATCATGCCTTCTAATCAGTTAGAGTTAGGTCTATGGTTAGAGTCAGAGAGAATGCTCCATGCCAAAGTAGAAGACATAGGTATAGAGACTCAAAGAGAAGTCGTCAAAGAAGAAAGAAGACTAAGAATAGATAACCAACCATACGGGACTATTCTACAAGAGACTATGAAGAGATTATTCAAAGTACACCCCTACAAGTGGCCCGTTATCGGATCTATGGAACATCTTAATGCTGCTGTAGAAGCTGACTACAAGAATTTCTACGCAGACTTCTACGTACCTAATAATGCCGTGCTGAGCATCGCAGGAGACATCGACATAGATCAAACTAAAGAATGGATAGACAAGTATTACGCATCTATACCAAGAGGAAAAGGAGAGATATACAGACCTAATGTAGTAGAGCCAGAAATGACAGGTGAGATCAGAGATACGATCTATGACAACATACAGTTACCCGCTATCATACAAGCATACAGAATCCCAGCACAGGGTACACCAGAATTCTATGCCGTAGATATGTTGTCTACATTACTATCAAGAGGAGGATCATCAAGATTCCAAAAAGCAATCGTAGAAGATCAGCAGAAGGCATTACAAGTCGGATCATTCCCACTTGCACTTGAGGATTATTCAGTCTCTCTTGCTTTCGCATTCTGTAATATGGGCATCGATCCTTCTGATGTAGAAGCATCTATAGATGCTGAAGTCATGAAAGTACAGAAAGAATTAATCTCAGATGAGGAATTCCAGAAGTTGAGAAATCAGATAGAAAACGACTTCGTCAGTTCTAACAGTAGAGTAGCAGGTATCGCAGAAAGCTTAGCAGATTATCACATGTATTTCGGTGATGCTAACTTAATCAATACTGAGATAGATAGATACCTCGCGGTAACTAAAGAAGATATCAGAAATGCTGCTATCAAGTACATGCAGCCTGACAAGAGAGTTGTTCTATATTATCTTCCTAAAGTGAACGAAACACCATAGAACAAACCCTAATATCTAATTCCAACATTAATAATTAATAGAAAGAATAAAAATGAAATTCAAATATATAATAGCTCTTCTTGGATTATTCCTCTTAGTACATTGCTCACCTAAGGTTACTCCTAAGATGGAGGACAAAGGTATGGAGGCTGTCAAAGAAGTTAAGGATGCTGCTAATGCATGGAGATCTCAAGCCCCTGCTGCTGGCCCTGCACGTAAGATAGACATGGGTGAATTCAATGTCATCACCATGGATAACGGCTTGAAAGTTATCGTCGTAGAGAATCACAAGTTACCGAGAGTATCATACTCGTTATCACTTATGAATAATCAGATAAGTGAGAAAGATAAAGCAGGTATGGTATCGTTCATGGGGCAGATGCTTGAAGCAGGAACAACTAATAGAGACAAAGCACAATTAGATAAAGATAAGGATTTTATCGGGGCTAATGTGAGTGCCTTCGGATCAGGAATGTTCGGTAGCTCACTGACTAAGCATCAGGATAAGTTATTGGATATTATGTCCGATATGTTATTTAACCCTGCATTTCCAAAAGCAGAATTTGACAAAGTATTAAAGCAAAACTTATCAGGTATAGAGTCAAGTAAAACTGACCCTAACAGCATGGCCGGTAATGTAGCGGCAGTAGTTAACTTCGGTACAGATCACCCTTACGGGGAAATAGAAACTGCAGAGACATATAACAATATTACATTAGAAGACTGTAAGAAGTATTACAATACATACTTCAAGCCTAATAACGCTTACATGACTATAGTAGGTGATATTACTGTAGATCAAGCGAAGAGTCAAGTACAAAAGTACTTCGGTAAGTGGAAGCAAGCAGACGTCATGAATGCAGTACACAAGAAGCCTACAAGACCTAATGGAACGCAGGTGTCACTTGCTCATAAGGACGGCGCTGTACAATCCGTAATCAGAATTACTTACCCTATAGACTATAAAGTAGGAGACCCAGATGCAGCAGCTGTTACAGTTATGAACTCTGTACTTGGTGGTGGCGTATTCAGTGGAAGACTGATGCAGAACCTGAGAGAAGATAAAGCATATACATACGGAGCAAGATCAAGCATCAGTAGAAACAAATTAATAGGAAGCTTCAACGCTTCAGCAAGTGTAAGAACTGAAGTAACAGATAGCTCTATCGTAGAATTCTTATATGAAATGAACAGAATAGCGACAGAACCTGTAGATATGGATGACCTGCAATTATCTAAGAATTCTCTTGCAGGAGGATTTGCAAGATCATTAGAGTCACCGCAGACTTTAGCGAGATTTGCACGTAACATAGAAGAGTATAACCTTCCTAAAGATTACTATGAGACTTATTTAGAAAGATTAGAAGCTGTAACTGTTGCTGATGTACAAAGAGTAGCAGCTAAGTTCATTACACCTGCTAATGCTAATATAGTTGTAGTAGGTAATAAAGATGAAATCGCAGAGAAATTGATCAGATTTGATTCTGATGGTGAGTTGGATTATTATGATGCATTCGGTAAAAAAATGGAGCAGAACACTGCACCACTACCAGATGATATTACAGGTGCCGTTGTTATCAATGATTACCTCAAGGCAATAGGTGGAGAAGCTAAGTTAAAGGCCGTAAAATCTATAGAGTACCACTACACAACGGAGATGATGGGACAATCTATCAACATCGATATGTATCAGATGGCACCTAATAAGTTTGCTATGAAAGTAGGTAATGCACAGATGACATTCCAAGAGTCAAAGTTTGACGGTACCAAGGCAATGAGTGCAGCTATGGGACAATCAGAAACAGTGACAGAGGGACCTGTATTCGATGCAGCTAAGGATCAAGCGGTTATGTTCTCGCAATTAAACTATGCTATGGGATACGACCTTGAAGTAAAAGAAATAGAAAATGTAGATGGTGAGCCTTGTTATAAGGTAGCAGTCACAAAAGGTGATAAGAAAATGACTGAGTATTATAGCGTTAAGACGAATCTTCTTAGGAGATCAGTACAAACGCAAGAAGGAGCTCCAGGACAAGTCATGACTATTACTACTGATATGAGTGATTATAAGGAAGTAGGTGGCATCATGCTACCTCATACAATAACAACAGCAGGAATGGGTCCTGCACCTATGTCTATGAAGGCAGCAAGTATCAAAGTCAATGAGACGATGGACAGCACTATGTTTGACATAAAGTAATTAGACAACAGAAATATAAATGGAAAAAGGCTGTAATCTGATATGATTGCAGTCTTTTTCTTTTTTAAGGACAATTACAAAACAGTACCTTTATAATCTTGTTATACGACAAGTAATGGAAGCAAGTTATATAAAACATACTCTACAGTTTCATAGTCCGAGTGGTACCTCTCGTGGTATTCTTAAGACCAAGGACAGTTGGTTTCTTATTCTGAAAGATGACGATCATGTAGCTGTAGGAGAGTGTTCTATTATAGAGGGCCTTAACCCGGAGACTGCTGAGATTGTAGAAGAAAGACTGACACTACTCTGCACTTATATCAACCAAGATAAGCCCATAGCCCCTTCAATATTCGATAATGCTCCATCTGTCCGTTTTGCTTACGAAATGGCCTTACAAGACCACAGAACAGGCTCTAAGAGAGAACTGTATTCCAATAATTTCTTGAACGGAGAAGGTATTCCTATAAATGGGCTCATATGGATGGGAGAAGCAACTTATATGCTCAAGCAAATAGGTGAGAAATTAACAGAGGGCTATGATTGTCTGAAATTAAAAATAGCTGCTATCGATTTCGAATCAGAGATAAGTCTACTTAAGAAAATCAGAGAAGAATACAGATACGATAACTTAGAAATCCGACTTGACGCTAATGGCGGCTTCAGTAATAATGAAGTACAAGCTCGTCTCCAACGACTTTCCGAATACAATATACACTCCATAGAACAACCTATCCGACAAGGCCAATGGAATGATATGGCCAAACTCTTATATAACACCCCCATACCTATAGCCTTGGATGAAGAATTGATAGGTATAGATAGTATAGAACAAAAGAAAGTCTTATTAGATACCATCAGTCCTGACTACATTATACTTAAGCCAAGCCTTGTCGGCGGACTAGAAAAGTCAAATGAATGGATAACATTAGCCAATGAACGTAATATCAAATGGTGGGTAACATCTGCGCTGGAAAGTAACATTGGGCTCAGCGCTATATCACAATGGACGGCATCATTAGACCTCACGATGAAATATCAGGGTCTCGGTACAGGCCAGTTATATTCTAATAATATTACATCGCCGTTATATATAAAAGAGGGGCAGCTTTTTCATGGCGAAAAAAACTGGGATCTAAATCTTATTGGATGCTAATAGTAGGAGATATAAAATATACTCTGCACTCATTCATAGAGCAATATGGTACTTCGCATGAAGATCACCTTATCGCAATATGTGCAGTAATAAAAAAGTGGCTCAATAATGATGACTATATTGAGATCACTACTTCGGGTAGTACCTCCACACCTAAGAAAATACGATTAGCTAAACATGCAATGAAGTCAAGTGCAATTCAGACACAAAATTACTTCAAATACAAATCAGGTGATAAGGCTCTCCTATGCATTCCAGTCAGATATATAGGAGGCATGATGATGCTCATCAGATCTATAATCTCTGATCTTGATCTATACATTGTACCTCCATCCTTAAGACCATTAGAGCTACAGTCTGAGAAACTTGATTTCGTACCTATGACTCCTGCACAACTATCTGTATCCTTAGAGAAAGATCAGCGATCAATAGACAGAATAGATAAAATTCTGCTTGGCGGAGGCCCAGTATCTCTGACACTACAGAGAAAAATTATAAATTTAAAAACAAAGCTATACCATAGTTTCGGTATGACTGAGACGATATCCCATATAGCCATCAGGCAGCTTAATCATACCGAAGACAATCTGACATTCTATGCTCTTGATGCAGTACAATTAGAAGTAGATGATGAATCATGTCTGATCATCAAGGCGGATTACATAGATGAACCAGTCTTTACTAATGATGTTGTGAACCTGATCTCACCGAGGAAGTTTACATGGAAAGGCCGAAAGGACAATGTTATAAATTCGGGAGGTTTAAAATTGTACCCTGAGCTAATAGAGCAAAAATTAAGTAATATTATGGATCAAGATTTTTTCGTCATAGGAACTGAAGATGAAAGACTTGGCTCTAAGGTTTGCTTAGTTATAGAAACTGATAACATAATAAATGAATCAGAACTAAGAGAAAGAATCTCGGAGAAGTTAGAAAAATATGAAAGACCAAAACTGATACTAAGCACATCAGAATTCCAAAAAACTGAGACTGGAAAAATCAAAAGATTGGCCACACTCTATAAAGCCATTTGTGATAATAAAGTATTAACCTAATGAGCGATATTA
>CALLAG010000399.1 GCA_938002705.1 uncultured Saprospiraceae bacterium
ATTCTCTGGGTTAATGGTTGGAAATAACATATCACAATTTGCAGGATGCTTTGATGTATCTAGTCCATTAGTAGTTAATAATAGTAATCTAAGAGGAGGCAGTTTGGTCACCAGTGATGGATTTATAGATGCGTACATATGCGATAATACATTTGATGGCAATCAGATTACGACGCAGCTTAATGAAGCAGTTGGTAGTTTTACGACTTATATTCTTGCAGATAATAATAATAGCATTCTGCAGACTTTCCCTGGTCCAGGATTTGATTTTTCTACATTCCCAGAAGGAACTTATAATATCATCGCAGCGACACATAATGGTCAATTATTAAATTCTATACCTGGTGTCAATGTTTCTGAGTTAAGAGGATGCTTTGCATTATCTAATACAGTTCGTATCACAAAAGAAATCTTGGAAGTAGGGAGTATATCTATAGATGGAGATATGCAAGTATCACTCTGCGGAGCTACCAGCATGTCTATAAGCCCTATAGTTACTGGTCCGACTTCTACTAATATCCGATGGGTAGTTACAGGTCCTACAGGACTTATCCTCAATATATTTGACGGATTACCTATTAATATATCTAACTTCTCTGAGCCGACTATTCAGGTCAGGTTACTGACATTCATAGGAAGATTGACAGATTTAGAAGTTAATGCTATGCTTAGCTAAGTCTCCGGATGTTACATATTATCTAATCCTATTACGATCAATAATATGCAAGTCGTAGGAGGTTCTATCTCTTTAGAAAATGGAGAGACAAGCATCGAGGTATGTGTAGATGATGGTGATAGAGAGAACCTGTTAGTTAATCTTACAGGAAATATAGGAAGCCAAGAATCCTATGTGATATTAGATGCTAATCAGAATATTCTTAACATCAGTACAGATAATATTTTCAATTTTGAGAATGTACCACCGGGCGTATGTACTATCGTTCACATTAGTTCTGAAGGGCCGTTATCAGGACTCTCAGCTGGTAATAATATCAGCGAATTAGAAGGATGCTTTGATGTATCTAATGGGATTACGGTTACTCGATTAGAAAGATTTGATTGTGAAGGTGGATGTAATGTAGAAGGTGGTGTCTTGACATTGAGCCCGAGTCTATTATGTTCTGATACTAATGGTACTCCGATGCTTAATGGCCAGATAGCTGATGCCATCGGTAACGAACAACAATATGCCATCACTAATGTAAATGGAGAGATTATTAATCTTTTTGAAGATTTTCCTATTGACCTTTCATCATTGCCTGATGGTGATTATATAGCTTATAACATCGCCTCATTTGATGATACAGGAGTTGTCATAGGCGATAATATTAATGATATACAGAATGATTGTTTTGATGTTTCTGATGCAGCATTTTTTACTAAAGTAGAAAATAATGCGGGATCAGTAGGGCTTGATGACGGTACGATGTCGATCCAGATATGCGTAGGTGATGACGATAGTGATGTATTGACTTTTGTCAACGATGGGTCTTCTCAGTTCTATCAATATGTCATTACTGATGTTAATGACATTATACTTGATATCGTAGACCAAGATGAATATGACTTCAATGATGTACCTTCTGGTATATGTAGAGTATATGGTGTTGCATCTTCTATAGATATAAATATCGAAATTAATCAACCACTAAGTTCCGTATCACAGGGTCCTGCATGTATAGCTGTATCTGATAACTTTATTGTGGTAGAGAGATTCAGTAATAATGGAGGGACGATTAGATTAGATAGTAATAGGTTCTGTGTAGGTGACGGCATGGAGGACTTAGTCGATGGAACAATTACAGATACGATTGGCAATTTTTATAATCTGATCGTAACGGATGCTGATAGTATTGTTATCGCTCTGCCGGGTTCATTTCCATTTGATGTAGATACGGCACCTGTAGGTACATGCCTTATCTGGAACTTAGCGACTACTAATGAGATATCTATTGGATTAGGTTCGAGCATATCTGATATTGTAGATCCATGTTTTGACCTTTCGGAGCCAGCTGTTATAACTCGAGTTAATAATTTTGGTGGTACTGTAAGCCTTGAAGGAGGTATTACTGAGATAGAGATATGTGTAGGAGATACGATCACAGACATACTGACTTTTCAGACAACAGGAGTAGGACAGAATTATCAGTATATCATTACAGATACACTTAATGTTATATTAAGCCTGCCTTCGATTAATGAAGTCAACTTTAATAACTTTCCGGCAGGGACGTGTAGAGTATGGGGTATTGCTCATAATTCAATTTATTCTCAAGCTATAGGATCTACTCTAGCACTTCCTGTAGTTCCTAATTCTTGTTTTGATTTCTCAGACAATTTTATAGAAGTAAATAGAATAGATGAAGGTGGCATATGTGGAGAAGAATGTATCGCAAATAGTGGAGTTATCACGATATCTGCAAACCAATTCTGTGTAGGAGATGGAGAGCCAGACTTACTGGATGCTAATATAGTAGGTGCTGTTGGTGACTTTATGCAATTAGTGATTACGGATGCTGATAGTATAATTGTTGCACTACCAGATGCACTTCCTGTAGATCTTGATGGTGTAGAAGCGGGCAGTTGTATATTATGGAATGTGGCGTCCAGCGAAATGGTTTCATTAGCTATAGGCCAATCTATAGAAGATATCGACTTAGACTGTTTCTCTGTATCTGAGGCCAATCCTTTTGATAGGATAGAAAATTTTGGTGGCTTGGTCTCATTGGGTGATGACGTGACAGTAATAGATATATGCATCACTGATATGCAATCTGATATACTTACCTTCCTTACTGATGGCTCGGGTATGATATATAGGTATGTGATCACAGATGAGAATGATACCATTATCGCATTACCACTTGAGAATAATTTTGATTTTTCTACTGCTCCAGTTGGTACATGCCGAGTGTATGGATTAGCTCTGCAATCAGATATTGAATTATTCGTAGGACAAGAACTTGTAGAATTATCTGATATTAATAACTGTATAGATCTGTCTAATAACTTTATAGAGGTCAATAGATTTGACTCAGGTATTATATGTGGTGAGATGATATGTGTAGCAGAGGGAGGGCAGTTATCACTTGATAATAATTTTTTCTGTGTAGGTGATGGAGAGGCAGACCTGGTTACAGGTACTGTTACTGGTGCTGATGGTCTTAATATGCAACTGATAGTGACTGATGCTGATAGTATGATTATTGGCTTGCCTGGCGGCTTCCCTATTGATGTTGATAATTCTGGACCCGGTAGTTGTATTATTTGGAATTTAGCATCTCAAGACCCTATAGAATTATTAATAGGATCTTCTATATCAGCTATCCAGGACAGTTGTTTTGATCTATCTAATCCGGCACCTATAAGTCGTGTAGAGAATTTTGGCGGTACGGTAAGTATAGAAGGAGGTGACCAGTCTGCACTTGTATGTGTGGGAGATTCTATAGCTAATGTTTTGTTTTTTGAAAATACGGGTGTCAGCTCGATGTATCATTATATCGTCACTGATGAGGATAATGTAATTATCGGATTACCTGGTGAGAATATGGTGGATTTTGAGGATGCTGGTGTAGGTGTATGTAGAGTATGGGGTATTGCTCATGAGCTAGATCTGACATTCCAGATAGGTGATATATTAATAGAGCCAGAGGGTATAGGAACATGCTATGATCTATCTAACAACTTCGTAGAAGTGACAAGATCAGATGACGAAGATGCATGTGATGCATGTGATGCCCAGAGGAACACATGTACAGGTAGTGAGGTAGGCTATATATTTGATGATATAATAGTGGCTGTAGATTCTAATGTCTGTATACCGCTTAGGGTAACTAACTTTGTAGATATTATCACTTTCCAAGGAGGTATGATGTGGGATTCTACTGTTCTACAATTTACAGGAACTCAGAACTATGCTCTCGCAGGAATGAGTGCAGTAGGTTCATTTAACATAGATACACTTGGAGGTATGGGATCTTTTGTATGGTTCGATAATGCAGGAGGTGCAGGCGCTACTACATTAGCAGATAGTAGTGCTGTATTTGAGATATGTTTTGATGTGATAGGTGAGGCAGATGACAAATCATTGCTCAAGGTCATAGATACAGATGATACGATCATACAAGTATCGAGTGAGGCTGCAGTCTTAGATTTCTGTGTAGATGATGGATGTGTTACAGTGATAGAGAATGCGCCTATGAGTAACATATTTACATTGATAGCAGATGATATTATGACGACGGATACTACGGTATGTGTAGATGTGAGAGCGACTAATTTTGTAGGTATATCAGGTATGCAGTTTGCGATGCAGTGGGATAGCACATTTATGTGTTTTGATTCTATATCAAATAATAATGAGCCTATAGGAATCTTCCCAGGAGCATTCTTCCAAGGTAATGAAAGTGATAGAATAAGATTTACATGGAATAGTACTGAGACGACACTAGCTGATAGCACGTTGTTATTCTCGGTATGCTTGACTATCAAAGAGGGTAATTGTGACAGTACCTCAGTATTTAACTTTATCGATGATAGAGTGCCTATAGAGATATCTATGGGGACAACATCCATTCCATTTGATCTGGATAACGGATCTGTATTATTAGAAGGATGTACTAATCTCAGAGTAGGAGAGGAGATCTCATTTGTTATATCTCCTAATCCGAGTGATGATTTATTATCTATAAGAATAGACGAAATGCCTGATGCCGAGCATAGAATCTTAGTCCATAATGGATACGGTCAGCTTGTTCATAACAGGAGATATCTGGATGCTACGTCAGGTAGTGAGTTAAGAATTTCTGAGTGGCCAGAAGGCATTTATTACATGACGATTATATCGAAAAATAAAAAAAGTACAGAAAAATTTCTCGTAATACATAGATAAATCAGCGTTTGAAGGTACTTTTGCGTTCTAAAGATAACCAAAGTCTTTCCCGCATAGGCTTGTGTCCTACACAAATACAAGTCCAGTTTTATATCTAAAAACGAATTTTTAGCTAGGAGTTAATCGCCTGAGAAACGATGCTATATCTATATGTAATTACATGTAGATCAATTATTTATTTAAAGATTAAGAACATGTTACCTAAATTCCAAACCCTGATTTGTTTGTTATTATTATCACTAGTAACGACTACATTATTCTCTAATAATACTCCTGAGGTATTAAGCCAGAATACGCCGAGATTATACTTCAGTTTTGACGATTGCGTCTCATTTGCAGGTGCATCGAGTCAAGATTATTCAGAATTTACGGCTATACCGTATAATTTTTCTGAATGTAGTGATATCGAAATAGCATTGCCAGATCATGTATTTAGAGGGCAGAATTTTCCGCATTCTTGTACTCCCGGTATAGGCAATTCTTTAGGGATGTGCATAGAGGGTAATAATAATTGTAACTACGATCCGGGTAATAATGCTTCACTTAGATTTAATGTGAGAGTCATTCCAGGTATTAATGGTGTAGGCTCTCTAGAGAAGCTCAGTTTCTATGAGCAAGCTCCAGATCAATATGTCAATGTAGGAGGTAATTCAGGATTAAATAACTACCCGACACAATTAGGCGTCAGAGTCCTCGTGGATAATATCGAAGTATATAGATCTGTGATAACTACTTCAAGAACTTGGACATTGACGGAAGTGGATTTTAGTGCATCTGCGGCATTTACTGTTACAGCTGTTACAGAGTTTGAGATAGAGTTATTACCATTTTGTCCAGTAGGGAATGGAGGACAAAAGCAAGTCTGGGACATAGATGAACTCAATGTAATAGGAGGTTGTAATAATATCAACGCTGGTACGATAAGCACTCAAGATGATCCTACGATATGTGCATCAGTTGCTGGGGCAAGTATTATAGATTTTGATGTGAATAATGCATTTGGGACTAATTCTTCATGGATAGTAAGTTCTTCTACAGGTGATATCATATTGATCCAAGATGATGAGATTGTCGATTTTAGTACGCTACCGGGTGGTATGTATAATGTCAATAATATCATATTCGAGTCTGATATTATGGGATTGACAGTCGGAAGTAATATCGCTGACCTGACAGGTTGTTTTGATTTTTCTAATACTATAGAAATCAATAATACAGTCCTCGCAGGAGGTGTACTTACTGATGCAGATGGATTTTTGGATAGATACATATGTACTGACAGTGCTGCCGATAATATTGTTATTACACAACTATCAGGAGCTCAAGGTACTTTTACTAATTACCTACTCACTGACTTAAATGATATTATACTGCAGTCACTTCAAGGTTCTGATGTAGATTTTAATAATCTACCTGAAGGAACGTATAGGATATACGCCGCCAGTCATAATGGCCAATTTTTTAATAGTATAACAGGTTTTTCTATTGACGAATTATCAGGTTGCTTTGAGTTATCTACGCCACTGAGAGTAATAAAAGAAATCATAGAAATAGGTTCTATCTCACTCAATGGTATGACGAATATAGAGCTGTGTGGAGCAGAGGGGATGTCTATTACACCTGATGTCGCAGGTCCTATGGCAACTAATGGACGCTATATAGTAACTGCTACTGACGGTCAGATACTTAATATATTTAATACTACCCCTATCGATATTACAGATTTTGCGATAGCCACTATTGAGATAAGGTTAATAAGTTTTATAGGTAGAATATCTAATCTCGAAGTCGGTCAAAATATCAGTGACATAGAAGGCTGTTTTCTATTATCTAATGCTATCACGATCAGTAATGATGGTATAAATGGTGGGGTTATAAGTAGTGGAGGTCAGACTGATCTTTCGATCTGTATTAACGATAGTACTAATAATACCTTTAGTGTAGACTTAGTAGATAACGTCGGAGATTCTTCTATCTATATCGTCACTGATCAGTCTAATGTGATATTAGATATATCATCGAGTAATACTTTTGATCTATCAGCAGCTGGAGTTGGGACATGTCTGGTGTACAACTTAAGTTTTATTGATGGCCTTACAGGAATAGAAGTAGGCAATAGTCCAGATGATTTTATGGGCTGTTATGAGTTATCTAATGCTATCACGGTACAGAGGAACCAGGTAGTAGCAGGAACGATTGCTGATGGCTCAGGTAACACTGAAGTTACGATATGTTCTGGTGATGGTGTATCTGATATAATTAGTGTCACGGTCACTGGTGATGATAGTCCATTTTCTTATTTTATCATTACAGACACAGATGGGATTATATTAGAATCAGGTACAGACTCTAATTTTGACTTCGAAGGTGTAGCTTCTGGGGAGTGCTTGATATATCATATCGCTTCATTAGAAGAATTGACATTTACAACAGATCAAAATATAAATACGATAGGCGGATGTACGGATATATCTAATGCTATCTCAGTAATACGAAATCAAGTTAACGGTGGTAGCCTACTTGCAGAGGATAATACAAGTTGCGTTACGCTTATTACAGGTGACGCTACATTAGATAGTGTCAGTGTGGTCTTGACAGATGCAGTAGGAGATAATATGAACTGGGTAGTGACAGCTACTAATGGTGATATCTTAGAAGTACCTTCTCAGCCACCATTTGGTTTAGAAGGACTTGCTGATACAGTCTATGTATGGAACATCAGTTATGCAGGTACGCTCTCAGGTCTTACAGTAGGTAATAACGTCTCTGGATTATCAGGTTGTTTTAGTCTTTCGGATTCAGTCAAGGTCGTACAACAAATGCTGAATGGCGGAACACTTGCGACTACTGATGGATTAGTTGAAGTATCAGCATGTCTTGGTGATGGGATAGATGATATTATCGATGTGACTTTAGAAGATAATTTAGGTCCAGAGTCTTCATATATAATCACTAATGATGTAGGAGAAATTCTTGGATTACCTATGATGCCACCATTTGATCTGACTGGAGCAGGGACAGGTACCTGCTTTATATATAACATCTCTTATATGAGTGGTATTATGGGCTTGGCTGTGGGAGAAAATATTAATGACTTATCTGGTTCTTTCTCATTAAGTAATAGTATCACTGTCAATAGATCTGAAGTTAATGGCGGTACTATCTCTGCAGATGTTAACGGCGGAGGAGCTGGAACAGAATTTACGATATGTTCTGGTGATGATATCTCTGATGTATTGAACCTAACTATACAAGATACAGTAGGCTTGGTATCACAATGGATAATTACTGATACGACTAATAACGTATTGATGATATCTGATGATGCTCCTGAGGATTTTGAAGGTGTGGCAGCAGGTGCATGTTATATCTATCATCTATCATCTCTTCCAGGTCTTATGGGCTTAGCAGTAGGCGATAATCTTTCAGCATTAGATGGATGTTTTGATTTATCTAATTTTATTTTGATAATAAGAAATGAAGTAAATGGTGGTACGCTGACACTTCCTAATGGATCAGTATCAGATACAATCATAGTAGGTGATCAAGTTACCGATACGGTAGATGTTATCCTTATGGATAATCTTGGTGATACTTCTCTATATGTCATTACAGATACTTTCGGTGTCATTACAGTATTGCCAGTAGGTGACATAGATCTTAATACTTTTGACCCTGGCGTATGTCAGTTATATAACTTGTCTTATGTAGATGATATTACAGGACTTACAGTGGGGGAGAATATATCTATGATATCAGGATGTTATAATTTTTCTAATCCTATAACTTATGTCAAATCTATTATATCAGGAGGTACCATATCCACACTTGGTGGAGATGTGATGGCTTCATTCTGTCTTTCTGATTTAGATTCTGATACTTTATTTACCTCACTTATGGGTAACGCTGCAAGCAATTTCTCATGGATCGTTACTGATGAGGATAGTGTAATACTGGCATTACCAGCGGGCCCTGACATTGATTTTGCAGGATCAGGAGCTGGAATATGTTCAGTATATCACATCGGTTACGAAGATAATCTTATGGGCCTAACAGTAGGTGGTAATATTAATACACTGACGGGAACATTTGACTTGTCTAATCCTATCATTGTCACTCGTGATGAAGTTATAAGTGGTACGCTACTTACGACCGATAACGAATCTTCAGTAACGATAATGGTAGATGATGGCATAGCAGATATTATAGATGTCATAGCACCTACAGTGATGGGGGCAGATACATCGGTATGGTTAATTACTGATACATTAGGTAATATTTTGGAGCTGCCTATGGGTCCTCCATTTGATTTTGAAAATTCTGGAAGTGGCGTCTGTCAGATATGGTATCTTAGTTATATAGATCCATTGATGGGTATATCTGTAGATAATAATGTGTCTGACTTAGTAGGATGCTTTGCATTATCCACACCAGTGACTGTGATCAGACAAGGATTGATGGGTGGAAATCTTACGACTGCAGATGGGTTGACTTCTCTAAGCATATGTGCTGGTGATGGCGTATCTGATTCATTTGATATTATACTCACAGATACTGTAGGGACATCATTCTCATGGTTGATTACAGATAGTATGGGAGAGATATTAGCATTGCCAGCGGGACCGCCTTTTGATCTGGAAGGATCAGGAGTAGGTACATGTAATGTATATCATATGAGTGCTGCTACTAACCTTATGGGGCTAGCAGTAGGAGAAAATATAAGTGGACTGACTGGTAATTTTAATCTGTCTAATCCTATAACTGTGTTCAGAAGTCTGAGCGTGGGAGGAATGATAACGACATCTGCAGGAGACACAGTTACGACGATTACAGTAGGAGATAATTTTCCAGAGCTTGTAGGTATCAGTATAACAGGTGCATCTGGGATTAATATGACATGGATAATTACTGATACATTAGGTACGATAGTGGACTTGCCTTCAGGGCCTCCTTTTAATCTCGAAGACGCTGACGAAGGCGTATGTGAGATATGGAGCCTAAGTCATGGTGACGGGACTACAGGAATAGAGCTAGATAATAATCTGACAGATATAATGGGTTGTGTAGCATTATCTAATCCTGTAAGAGTTATAAGGGAAGCCTTAGTTCTTGAGGCTGGTACTATAACATTACCTGGTGATATGACAGAGACAAGTATATGTACGGGTGATGGTGTAGCAGATCCTTTGAGTATAACATTAGTAGATAATCAAGGACCTAATTTCAGATATATTATCACTAATACGATGGGTGTAATATTAGGACTACCACCTGAAGGTGGTATGAGTACTTCCATAGACTTAGAACAATCTGGAGGAGGTGTAGCCAGAATATATCATTTGGCTCATGCCAATGGACTTATGGGTCTTTCTGTAGGTAACAACCTGACTGACTTGTCTGGTATATTTGACCTATCAGATTTTATTACTGTCACTAGGTCAGCAGTAGATGGTGGTGCCGTATCTTTACCTGATGGGAGCACTACCGTAACGATTATGGTAGGCGATGGTACTCCTGACGTCATCGACGTTAATGTCGTAGATACAGAAGGTGATACGATGTATTGGTTGATTACAGATAGTGCAGGATTGATTCTATCACAACCAGATACATTGCCATTTGATTTTGAAAATTCTGGAACAGGTATATGTAATATCTATAACCTAAGTACCACAGGTACAGTTACTGGATTTGCAGTAGGTGATGATATTAATAATCTTGCTGGTTGCTTCGAATTATCTAACCCAGTTACAGTTAATAGGTTAGGCCTAAATGGTGGAGTACTTACATTTTTAGATGGCGCCACTATGGCAAGTGTATGTTATAACGGTATGGATATAGATTCTATAGATGTGATCCTTGAAGATAATAATGGTGCACTACAATCCTATATCATAACTGATGATCAAGGGGTCATCTTAGGGTTGCCTACTATGCCGCCATTTGATTTTGATAATGCTGGATTAGGCAATTGTTTTATATATAATATTGCCTATGATATGGGTCTGCAGGGATTAGAAGTCGATAGCAGTATCAATGATCTCGTAGGGATGTTCTCTCTATCTAACAGTATCACAGTTACGAGAAGTGAAGCAGAAGCTGGTATGATTATAACATTGGATTCATTAGTTATGGATACGGTTGTAGTTAATGATATGATGCCTGATACAATACAAGTTATAGTAACAGATACGATATATGGAGACGAGCAGCAATATATAGTAACTGATGGTGCAGGTAATATTGTAGGTATAGAAATGCTTTCTGATACCACAGATTTTATATTTGAGAGTCAGGGAGGTGGTACTTGTAATATTTGGTTATTGAGTTATGATGCTTCTCTACAAGGACTTTCTGTAGGGAATAATGTCAGTGACTTGGATGGTTGTTTTGACCTTTCTAATCCTATAAGTATCTTCAGAGAAGGTATTAATGGAGGATTCCTGACAACTAGCGATAGTCTTACTTCTATATCAGTATGCTCGGGTGATGGCGTTGATGATTTAATAGATTTTATAATAATAGATTCATCGGGGATGAATCATAATTTGATACTGACATCTAACGGAATTATAATAGCGCCTAACGTCTTACCACCATTTAATTTTGAAAATGCGGCAGGAGGATTGACAGAATTCCAATTCTACAATATCGCTTATGATGATGACTTAATGGGTCTCATTTCTGGACAACCTTTAAGTGGATTGACAGGAACATTCGATCTTTCTAATCCTGTAAATGTAGATAGAGACTTAAATGCAGTAGGTGCATTATTCGGTAATAATAGTACGAGTATATCCATCATAGTAGGTGAGGGTATAGATGATACGATTACTATGAATATGCCTGTCGTTAACGGTGATACAACGGCGTGGTTAATACTTAATACTGATAATGAAATAATAGACCTACCAGATGGCCCACCATTCTTGTTTGAAGATTCTACAGCTGATACATGTATCATTCAGTTAATGGTTTATTCATTTGGGATAGATGGCTTAGAGGTGGGTAATTCTATAGATGATGATCTTGATGGTTGTTTTGCCTTATCTAATACAGTTGTAGTAGCTAAGAAGCAATTAAATGGAGGAACACTAACGACTATCGGAGGAGATACAATGGCGCAATTCTGTGTCGGTGATGGTATAGCAGATCTAATGGAAGTTGTATTAATAGACACATTAGGGGAGAATCAGAATTATATAGTTACTGACAGTATAGGTACTATATTACAAATATTAGATGACGCTGATTTTAATTTTGAAGGAGTCGGTGGTGGAATGTGTTCTGTATATAGTATAGTCCATACGGGTCCTATAACTGGACTTTCAGTAGGAGAGAATTTAGTTAATCTTACGGGTTGTTTTCTTCTATCTAATCCCATTATTGTAGATAGGATTTCTGTGATAGGTGGCACTGTAAGTCTTATGAGTGGAGGACAAGATATTACTTTATGTACTAATGACGGTATGGATGAGACACTCACATTTACCACTACAAGTACCGCAACACCTTACTTATATGTAGTGACAGATACATTTAATGTTATCGATAGTGTTCTAACTTCTAACTCTTATACTTTTAGTGATACCCTATCGGGTGTATGCAGAGTATGGGGTATATCTTATACGGGTAACTTTACCGGGGCTGTAGGTGATACTTTATTCGTAGATGTATTATCAGACCAGTGTGCTGATATATCTGGTAACTCAATTACAATCACCAAAGAAGATTGTCCTGGTATACCTGTCATCAATGAAATAACTTCAGATGGAATGGTAGAGTTAACTAATGTTGGAGCAGATACTATTAACTTAGCAGGCTATCAATTATGTAATAATGGAAGCTACCAAGAGTTAGCTGCAGCTGATGTTAACTGTGGAGAATTGATGCTTGCACCAGGAGAATTTGTTGTTATAAATCTTTCTGATATTACTATCGATACACTTGATGGTGAGATGGCACTTTATATAGATGGTAACTTTGGAAGTAACCAATCTATCGTCGACTATGTACAATGGGGTAGCACGATGCACTTAAGAACTAATATTGCCATAGGTGCAGGTATATGGACAGCAGGTGATGCTGTATCAAGCTTTACTGCTCCTAATAGCTTGCTCTATGATGGAGAAGGAGATGCTTCTACTGACTGGTCTATAGGTATGACAGGCTTATGTGTAAGCAATGTTGCAGGACCTAATAACCCGGTAGAATTTTCTTATAGATTGTACCCAGTGCCGTCATCAGAAATGATAAGTGTAGAACTAATGGAGCAATCACAAGATCCTATAAGTATAGAAATCTACGATAGTAATAGCAGACTTGTATCTTCTATACATAATAATAATGTAAAGAGAACTGATATCTCATTAGATAATCTTACAGAAGGATTATACTATATGCGAGTAACTGTAGGAAGACAAACAAAGACTAAGAAGTTCTTAGTGATAAAATAAATTGAGTATAAATAAGACTTTTAAGAGCTCACTGATTTGGTTCAGTGAGCTCTTTTTATTTTGAGTAATGATTATGCTCAAAAGCACATTTCATTAAGAATCCTTATATTTATAACTATGGAAGACAAAGTCACAGACACTGTCAGAGAACCATCTATGCCATATGATGGACAATATACCTATGCAGATTACCTCAAGTTCGAGTATGAACACATGGTAGAATTGATACGTGGTAAGATATATAAGATGACACCTGCGCCATCAAGTTTTCATCAAGTTATAAGTAGTGAGATGTTGACTTATTTTTTGGGTCATTTTAAAGGCAAACCGTGTAAAGTTTTTCATGCACCGTTTGATGTAGTATTGCCAGTTAAGAATCAGCAGAAGAATACGGCAACAACAGTAGTACAACCAGACATATGTATCATCTGTGATGTGAGCAAGATAGATGCTGCAGGTTGCACAGGAGCTCCAGATCTTGTAGTAGAGATATTATCTCCGAGCACATCTAAAAAAGACCTTAATGATAAGTACAGTATCTATGAGGAATCTGGCGTGTCAGAATATTGGATAGTGATGCCCAAGGAACATTTAGTCGAGGTATTTTACTTAGATAATGGAAAGTATAATCGAACAAAGACCTATACCTCTGATGAGATGATTAAGCCTATCTTATTTCCTAGCTTAGAGATAGATCTTAAGGAGGTGTTTGATATAAATTCGTAAACAATGGAAGATAAAGTCATAGATACTGCCAAAGAACCATCTATCCCATATGATGGACATTATACGTACGCAGATTACCTTAAGTTTGAGTATGAGCATATGGTGGAATTGATACGTGGTAAGATATTTAAGATGACGCCAGCACCAGCTTCTTTTCATCAAGATATCAGTAGAGAGTTACTGTTGATCTTTGGTAATTACTTAAAGGAAAAACCTTGTAAAGTCTACAATGCCCCATTCGATGTTGTACTTCCAATAAAAAATCAAAAGAAGGATACAGCTACTACTGTAGTGCAACCTGATATATGTATCATTTGTGAACTAAGTAAGATAGACGCAGCAGGTTGCAC
>CALLAG010000400.1 GCA_938002705.1 uncultured Saprospiraceae bacterium
TTGGAAAGAAAATGGAAAGTGACTTATAACAGAATAATAGGCCTATGAGTAGATATAGAATATTTATAAATACAAGAGCATTCTGATATCTTAATTCGAATCCAGTCGGAGACTTACCACGGATCTTATCCCATAGATAGACCGCTGAGAATCCGGGTGCTTGCATGGCCGATAGTCCATATGTATATTGTATAATGGAGTTGCCGTTATCATTGGTAGAGTACGATTTCTTAAATCTCGATATTCCAGATTTTATCTCAGTTGGGATATTTTCATAGACAGCAAGGTCATCTACTTTGCCTAACTTATGATGTATGATACTGGCAGGCAGATAGACGTAATATCCTAATGCATCTCCGTAAAGTATATTAGAGGTATTACAACACGCAATAAGGAGGGTAGCAGATAGCAAAACGAGGAAAACAAGATATTTAAATCTTACCATAATGGATGTGAGGGTATCAAAATTTATTGCCTACTGAATAACTTTTTTGAATTTTAGAATATTAATAACCTCAACTTTTGGAAAATCTATATTCTGCAGGATATCAAAGTGCTTATCTTGACTGACAATATATTTTGCATTTGAAGAGATAGCTCAATCGTTCGTATCTAAAACTACATTCATACTCTACTTTGATTCTTTATAAGCTATTCTTAAATGAGTAGATAGAATTTCTTCCATGTTTTCATTGGACCAATTTTTTTTATCCCAAACCTTGTCAGCTTCGGAAAGTAATTTTTTGGATAAATAGCCAACGATTAATTTCTTTATTTCTTTTAAGTCATTATCGCCAATATCTCTTGAGAATAATTTCAAAAGTTCTAATTGTACATTTGATAAAGGAAAATTGACGGATTCCATTTCTTAAGATTGTATAATTATAGAAAAACTAAAACCTCTATTAATGATCAATATACAAAGATTCTTGTGTTTTAATAAGATTTAAATCTTTGAATTCGAGCAACAAAAACGCTTCTACAAATTTTCAAAAAGGAAGAAAATTATTCTATCCTAAGTAGCCATTGATAACAGGATACATCTTATCGTAGATACCTGGAGAAGAAGCGATGATAGATCCGTCAGCAAGGTAACTATTGCCACCATGATAATCTGATACGATGCCACCTGCTTCTGTAACGAGTAGAGCACCTGCTGCTAAGTCCCAGATGTTAAGTGTGTTTTCGTAATAGAGATCTATCTTACCCGAAGCGACGTAGGCGAGGTCTAATGCAGCAGAACCAAGTCTTCTGATACCTCTACAATTTTCGACACAGTATCTTAACATTAGTAAGCTTGCGTCAATATGTTGAGGTTCTCTCTTGTAAGGAAATCCAGTCACTACAATAGCGTCTAGCGTTTCTTTATTTTTTCTCACTTTGACGCGATGATTATTCTCGAATGTACCGTGACCTTTGATAGCTGTATAAGCTACATCGAGCATCACGTCATATACTATCCCTAGTATAGGATCACCATTCTGGGTAAGGGCAATCGAGATAGAGAAGTGAGGTATTTTGTATAGAAAATTAGTGGTACCGTCTAATGGATCTATGACCCACATCAATTCTTTGGCATCTTGAGATACTGTACCTTCTTCTGTGATGAAACCTGCTTCTGGTAATAGTTTTTTGAGGACTTCGACTATTTTTATCTCAGCATTCTTATCTACATAAGTGACAAGACTATTCATGTCCTTGATTTCTATGTCAGATTGCTGGACTTTCTGCATCTCAGTTCTGATGAATGCAGACACATCTTGACAGAGTCGTTCAAGTTTTAATTTAAGATCGGATAATTGATTATAATCTGGCATTAAGGAGATTAATCCATTTCAGCTACTACTTCAGTAACTTCCGGTACCATACGCTTAAGCATACCTTCTATGCCTGACTTAAGCGTCACTGTAGATGATGGACAACCACTGCAAGATCCTTGTAGAAGGACAGTTACCTTACCTTTATCATAGGAGCTAAATTCTATATTACCACCATCCATTTCTACAGCTGGCTTGACATATTTCTCTATTAGTTCTTTGATTTTTACTACGATCTCAGCTTCTTCTCCCTCATATTGGTGAGAATCCCCTTTTTCTGCTTCTATAGCAGCCATCGCTTCTTCGAATCCCTCATTAACAACAGGCTTACTATCAGATACATAAGCTTTGATGAATTCTTTGGTTTTCAACTTAATGTCATCCCACTGATAATTCATCTCCTTAGTGATTGTCACGAAGTTATTGCAGATGTAGACACCCTTGACGAATGGCATATCGAATAACTCCACAGCCAGAGGAGACCATTCTTTGGCTAATTCTGGTGTACGAAAATCTGCCGTACCTCTATATATCATTCTATTAGTAACGAACTTAAGCGACTCAGGATTAGGAGTCTGCTCTGTGTATAACATTACTGGGCTTGCTGTCTTAGTTTCCATGTTGTATTTTGACTTATTAGTAGAACGAAAATACCGCCTATTTGTTCTTTAGTCAAAGCTCAGATACAATTTATTACGAAGATGAGCTTACATCCATCTCATATAGTGTATTCATACTATAAAGATGGTCTGATAGACAATAGAATATATTGTTAATAATATATATGATATATCTGAACTCTAACTAAAATATAGTTGCTATATATGCAGTAGATTGCAATGATTTTTTCTTAAAAACAGGTCACGATAATAATTGAGTAAGCGTCTCCATACATCTTCCGACGAGGAAGTCCTTAAATCTATTAATCTGAATAAAATAATTCTACCAGTTATCTTAGGGATATTGGTGATTATATATATGGTATTCAGACAATTTGATATTGATGAATTCAGTACTATCAAGTGGAATCGTAGGCTATGGACTTATCTTGGTATTGCTGTTATCATATATATATGTAGGCATATATTCTTGGCTATCAGACTAAGGATACTATCTGATAAGTCATTTACACTTAAGCATTCTGTAGAGTTAGTGACCATTTGGGAATTTGCATCTGCTATATCTCCTATGAGTGTGGGAGGATCAGCAGTAGCTGTATTCTTTCTCTCACAGGAGAAGATCTCTGCTGCTAAGGCCGTATCTATCGTCTTATATACTGTTATCATCGATACTTTCTTTTTTCTGATATCACTTATATTTCTTGTAGGGATATTCGGTCCTAAGATCATACGTCCCGATATGACGACGATGTTTCATGGATATGGGCTTACATTTATCTTGGTATGGTTCGTTATGTTCTCATATGGAAGCATACTGTTATGGGGCTTGTATAGACCTCGGGTGATTAAGAAAATCTTACATAGCATGGCAACTTGGCCATTTATCAAGAGATATAAAAAGTCTCTTGTTCAGACAGGAATGGATGTTGTGACAACGTCTAATGAACTCAGGAGTAAGCCATTTAGCTTTCATATCAAAGCGTCATCTCTTACTATAGGTGCATGGGTAGCTAGATTCCTTGTGGTTAATTTTGTTCTATTGGCATTAGTTGAGATGGATTGGGATTGGATGGGGCAATTCTTGCTCTATGCCCGATCGCAGACAATGTATGTCATAACACAATTTAGCCCTACTCCGGGTGGATCAGGAGTTATGGAGATTATGTTCTCAGGATTCTTTACAGACTTCATCCCCAAAGGTGTAGGCTCTGTAGGTGCTCTACTGTGGAGGATGATCACCTATTACCCATATCTTATCATAGGAGCTATAATCATACCTAACTGGATAAGAAGAGTACTGAAGCGTAAGAAGAGTGCATAATCTGATAATTAGCAATCCCCAATTAAGTTTTTCCGACCGAAGTTTAGAATAGCTTCATGACCTTTGGAAGGTAGCCTTCTAATTGTAGTAGCCATTCTTTGACCTCTATACCAAATGCATAACCAGTCAGCTGACCGCTCGAACCTATGACTCTGTGGCAAGGTATAATAATAGGAAATGGATTCTTACCATTAGCAGTACCTACTGCACGGACGGCTTTGGGATTATTAAGTGTATGTGAGATATGGCTGTAACTGCTCGTTCTACCATATGGGATCTTGATTACTTCATTCCATACGCTTTGGTAGAATGGACTATAATTCTCAGTTTGGAGTGGAATATCAAAAATTACAGCTTCGCCACCGAAGTATTTTTCTAATTTTTGATGTGTTTTTTGTGTGATTTCATTTTTCTGAGGCTTGAAATCGGGCTTTTTGGTCTCATATCCGATGCTCAAAAGTTTATTTTCATCAGATTTCATTATCCAATAACCTATATCTGTCTGTATATAATCACAATACATATCTTTTTTTAACATCAAGTGAAAAATACGATTTTAAACTACTTTAGATTGTAAAAAGACTCTAAATTTGCGCCACCATAAGTTGGTACAATATGGTGCCTTAGCTCAGTTGGTAGAGCAATGGACTGAAAATCCATGTGTCCCTGGTTCAATTCCTGGAGGCACCACTAAAGACCTTCGTCGCAAGACGAGGGTCTTTTTTTGTGCTGTAAGGAATTGATTCCTGGAGGTGAATGAGAGGTCACGCGAAGCGTGAAGAGAATGACTGAATGTCATTCTCTAATGAGAGAACCCCGACCTCAGTCGGGGGAGGGTTTGCCAAAGACCTTCGTCGCAAGACGAGGGTCTTTTTTTGTGCTGTAAGGAATTGATTCCTGGAGGTGAATGAGAGGTCACGCGAAGCGTGAAGAGAATGACTGAATGTCATTCTCTAATGAGA